>CAJFUL010000018.1 GCA_904420245.1 Candidatus Paralachnospira avium | reverse complement strand
TCTTCCTCCCTCTTGATGTCGATGGTGGCAAACCCTTCTGTGGCCTCCTTAAAAAGTCCGGCCTTTTCAAGGGCCTGGGAGACTTTTTCCTCCAAAAGCTGCCGGGAGACGCCTCTCCTGCAGCCGACCCCCACCGTCACGCACCGGGGGATCAGATAGAGGATGTCCTGCCCCTCTCCAAGCTTTTTTTCCGACACGGCGATCTTGAGTCCAGGTTCCTTTAAGAAGGTTTCTGCCTCCTCGCAGAGCAGAAGCTCCTCCGGGATTTCTCCCTTCACCGGATGGGCGCTGTAGAAAGGGATCCGCGCTCCCGTCAAGAGCCTGGCCGAAACCAGCTTCGCCAGCCTCCTGTCCGACAGGGCCAGCCCGTTGTCTGCAGCAAACACATCCACCGCGAATTTCCCGTTGACATCGGTGGCCGTTGAGATCACCGGCACGGCCCCTGCCACCAGGGCCGCTTCCCTGGTCAGCTTATTGGCGCCGCCCACATGGCCCGACAGCAGGGAGACGGCAAATCCGGCCCCCTCGTCCATCACCGTCACAGCCGGATCCTTGAATTTATCCCGGACAAAGGGGGCGATGGCCCGCACCGCGATCCCGCAGGCTCCTATGAAGATCAGGCCGTCGTAGGAAGCAAAGGCCTTCCCCGTCCACTGCCCCAGCGTCTCCTCCACCGGCGTAAGTCCCCACTCCGGGCCGGAAGCGCCGGACTTCGCAAAGCCTCTGGTCTCGTAGCCCATCCCGGAAAGCCCCTCGCAGACCTTCCGGTTCAGCGCGCCTCCCCGGCCCGTGAAGCTGATCACCGCGATCCGCATCTAGACTTCCGCCTTCCGGAACTCCGTGGTAAAGGCCGGATTGTAGAGCTCGGAACGGTCGTACACGCTGTCCAGCACATGGCCCACCACGATCAGAGCCGTCTTGGTCACCTGATTCTTCTCCGCCGTCTCCGCCAGAGTCGCCACCGTACAGGGAAGCACCTTTTCATCGGGCCACGTGGCCTTATAGACGATGGCGGCAGGAGTGTCGGGCCCGTAGCCGCCCGCCGTCAGCTCCCTGGAAAGCTCCTTCAGCATCCCGGTGCTCAGGAAGACCACCATGGTGGCCTGATGGGCCGCCAGAGAAGCGATGGACTCCTTCTCCGGCACAGGCGTCCGCCCCGCCATCCTGGTGATGATCACCGACTGGGACACGCCGGGAAGGGTATACTCCGCTCCCAGGGCCGCCGCCGCTCCGCAGAAAGAGCTGACCCCCGGGCAGTACGCGTACGGGATCCCTCTCCTGTCCAGTTCATCCATCTGCTCCTTGATGGCGCCGTAGAGGCAGGGGTCTCCCGTATGGAGCCGCACCGTATGCTTTCCCTCCTCTTCTGCCCGTACCATCACGTCGATGACCTGCTCCAGCGTCATATAGGCGCTGTTATGGACCTCACAGCCCTCTTTCCTGTAATCCAGCAGGGCTGGATTCACCAGGGAGCCTGCATAGATGATCACGTCTGCCTCCTCCAGCAGCTTCTTTCCCCGGAGAGTGATCAGATCCGCCGCCCCGGAACCGGCTCCTACAAAATCAACCATGATGCTCCTCCTTTACGATCAGCAGAGAATAGTACCCTGCGCTCTCATCGATCTCCTCCGCGCTCCGGAAAACCCTCTGGCCTTCCATGCCGCAGTTTTCCACCATATAAGCTTCACAGCCAGACCGCAGCAAAGCCTCCTTCACAGCTCCCAGCTTCTTCCCCGACTTCATGAGGACCTTGGTGCCGGGAAGCTCCAGAGCCTCCTCCACCCCGTAGGTGGCCGGGATGATATGGAGCGGCTCTTTCGTCTCCGCCAGCCCGATGCCAAGGACCGCCGCCGCCGCGCAGAAGGAAGGGATCCCGCTCACCAGCTCCGTCTCATATCCGGCTGCCGCCACCCGCTTATGGATATACAGATACGTGGAATAGACCGCCACGTCTCCCAGGGTCAGAAACGCCACATTTTTCCCCGCGTCCAGGCACGCCATGACCCGCCTGGCTCCCTCGTCATGGCTCTTTTCCAAAAGCGCCCTGTCCTTGGTCATGGGCATGGCCACGCACAGAAGCTCCTTCCGGGAAATCTCTCCGACGGCGCCTGCCGCGATCCGGTAGGCCACGCAGGACTCCGGCGTCTCCGCCGGAATGGCCACCACATCCGCCTCCCGGATCACCCGGACTGCCTTCATGGTCAAAAGCTCCGGATCCCCCGATCCCACTCCTACTCCGTATAACGTTCCTCTGTTCATTCTGTCCTCCATCTGCGGCGGCACTCCTCCAAAAGCGCCTCCGCTCCTTTTGTCTTTCCTAAAAGCCCGTACAGGTTGGAAAACACCATGGCCTCCACGGGAATGGCCCCGCCCGACCGGTGGGCCAGATAAAATCCGATCTTTTCCATGACCTGATCCATGGCCGCCTCCAGAAAGCCGGCTTCCTTCAGGATCCGCAGCCCTTCATCGGTGGTGGCCGCCTCCAGCACCTCTCGCAGCACCGGAAGGGGCGCGCCTCCCCGCAGGGCCGCCGCGGACAGAAGCTCCATGCGGCTGTCGCTGTTTCTGGAATGGGTATTCATGATCCCTCCGGAAAGCTTGATGAATTTTCCGATATGGCCGATGAAAAGGAGGCTTTCCGCCCCCATGGCCACCGCCATATCAATGGTCTCTCCCACATAATTGCTGCACTTCATGGCCTCCTCAGGCCGGATGCCCAGCTCATTTTTGGAGAATACTGCCCCGTAATTTCCCGGTATCACCACCAGTCTCCTGTTTCCTCCGGAAAGCCGGACACGCATCTCCACTTCTATAGATTTTACCAGGGCTTCTTCGCTCATGGGCTCCACAATGCCTGTAGTTCCCAGGATCGAGATCCCTCCCAGGATCCCCAGTCTGGGATTAAAGGTCTTCTCCGCGATCTCCTCCCCCTCCGGGACGGAGACCGTCACACGCAGAGCCCCCTCATATCCGCAGGCTCCGGCCGCTTCCAGGACCGCCTCCCGGATCATCTGCCTGGGCACCCGGTTGATGGCGGCGGCTCCCACAGGCTGGTCCAGCCCCGGCAGGGTCACACGGCCCACGCCGCGTCCCCCGTCGATGGACACCTGCTCCGGCCCGGCAGACCGCTCCACCCTGGCATAGATCAGGATCCCGTTGGTGGCATCCGGATCGTCGCCTCCATCCTTACGGACGGCGCAGGACACATAGTCCGGCCCTCTGGAAATATCCTCGATCTCCAGATCCAGCCGGACTCCGCCCGGAGTCACCAGCTCCGCCTGAGAGACCACGCTCCCCGAAAGCAGCATACCGGCCGCGGCCTTGGCCGCGGCGGCGGCGCAGGAGCCGGTGGTGTATCCCCGGCGGAGTTTTTTATTCTGCCTGATCACATACTCTTTAAATTCCATCCTTCCACCATCCCGGGCTCCTGTATCGGAGCCATACAACAGAAAAGCTGCTGAGATCCCAGCAGCTTAAAAGTTCTGCACTGCACGCTTACTTCCGCAGATATTTTAACAAAATCCCCCTTCTTTGTCAACGCAGGAAGGGCCGCCGCGGACAGAACCTGTCCGCGGCGGCCCCACAGGCGCAGCGCCTTATGAAATTCAGATCTTTCCGGAGGAGCCAAGAACCTCTGCGATCTTGTGCTTCACAACGGCTTTTACATAATCCCTGGCAGGAGTCAGGTACTGTCTGGGATCGAAGTGATCCGGATAAGCAGCCATATGCTCCCGGATACCGGCAGTCAGAGCCAGACGCAGATCGGAGTCGATGTTGATCTTGCAGACGGCCATCCTGGCTGCCTGACGGAGCTGATCCTCCGGTACGCCGATGGCATCCTTCAACGCGCCGCCGTTCTCATTGATGATCTTCACATATTCCTGAGGTACGGAAGAAGCGCCGTGGAGTACGATGGGGAATCCGGGCAGTCTCCTTGCCACATCCTCCAGGATGTCAAAACGGAGCTGGGGCTTGGTCCCGGGCTTGAACTTGTAAGCGCCGTGGCTGGTCCCGATGGCGATGGCCAGGGAATCTACGCCGGTGCGCTCCACAAACTCCTCAACCTCTTCCGGCCTGGTGTAGGAGGAATCCTCGGCGCTGACCTTCACATCATCCTCGATGCCGGCCAGAGTACCCAGCTCTGCCTCTACCACTACGCCTCTCTCATGGGCGTACTCAGCCACCTTCTTGGCCAGGGCGATGTTCTCCTCAAAAGGCTTGGAGGAGCCGTCGATCATAACGGAGGTGAATCCGCCGTCGATGCAGGACTTGCAGATCTCGAAATCTGCGCCGTGGTCCAGGTGAAGGGCGATGGGAAGCTCGGGATGTACCTCCAGAGCAGCCTCTACCAGATGCTTTAAGTACGCGGCATTGGCATACTTCCTGGCGCCTGCGGAAGCCTGAAGGATGATGGGGGATTTCTCCTCTGCGGCAGCCTCCGTAATGCCCTGAACGATCTCCATGTTGTTCACATTGAATGCACCGATGGCATATCCGCCCTCGTATGCCTTCTTAAACATTTCAGTAGTTGTAACTAAAGGCATTGTTTTCTCTTCCTTTCTATGGTTTTAGCGTCGCACGCTTTGCCTTTATTATATCATAAAGTCCATATTTTAACAGTTCTTTTTTTTGACCAAAAAAACCCTTTGGGATTCTGAGGTTTTTGTAAAAAACTGTCAAACCTTTTTCTGCACCGCCGCCGGGATCTTTCATACCATAAACCAACAGCACTTTCCGAAAGGATGATCTTCCTTGAGCGAAATCACTTCCTATGTCCGGTTCTTTCACGCTGCTTCCGATACAGAAGCCCTTCAGGTATCGGTGAACAACACCTCTTTTGTCCCGGAGCTTTCCTACCGGGCTGTCAGCAACTACGGTCCCGTGACCGGAGGCTTCGCCACCATCACCCTGGCCGGGACCCGCACCAGGCGGATCTACCTGCAAAAGACCCTCCCCTTCTTCCTGCCCATCAAGTACACGGTGGCCGTCATCCAGACGGACAACGGCCTGGACTTAAGGCAGATGCCCGACTATGTGTGCCCGGTCCTCTCCGGAAATTCCGGCTGCCTGCGCGCCGCCAACTTTGCCTACGGAAGCGGCCCTCTGGATTTCTTCCTCTATGGAAACAAGCTGCTCTTCGCCGACGTCTCTTTCAAAGAGGTCACGCCTTTTAAGCCCATCCACTACGGAGAATACGGCTTCTTCCTGACTCCCAGCCAGGACGAATTCAACCCGCTCCTGTCGGTGCTGGTGAACGTGGAAGCCGGACAGATGTCCACCATGTGCGTCCTCAACGGCTCCTGGCAGCCGGAAGCCCTGGATGTGGTGGTGCTGGACTACGACGATTCCCTGCCCATCATCGAGCCCCGGTGAGAGACTGTCCAAACACCGTCCCGGCAGCCGTCACCGACGAAGCCAGATCCGCCCGGTATCCCGGCGCCCGGTGGTCCAGGCTGCTAATGACGACGCCGTCCTCCCCCGCGCGCCCCGTGGCGTGGATATACTCCAGCCTGCCTGTATAGAGCGCCATATGGCCCGGAAAGTATAAAAGGTCCCCCGGCTTCATCCGGCACACCGGGATCTCTTTCACCGGATACCCCTCCCGGATCCCGGCATCCCGGTATATATGGATGCCGTGGAGCAGATAGACCATGGAACATAGGCCGGAGCAGTCGATCCCCCAGGGCGTCTTTCCTCCCCACCTGTACGGAGTATGGAGATAGGACATGGCGGTGCGCACCAGGCTCTCCCGCAGCTTATCCTCCTCTGTCCGGACAGAATAAAAAAGCGCATCCGCCGGCCGCAGCTGTCCCCTCCTCATATAAGCGCCCCGGCCGTCGGCCAGACGCACCCGGCACCATCCGGCTCTTCCTTCCGGATCCCCCGCCGCCACCAGACTCCCCCTGGGCAGGCTGAACAGATAGGGATCCTGATAGCCCGGCGCCTCATAGACGTCGGCAGACGGCGAGACCACCATATACAGGACTGCCTTCTGCCATCTGCGCACGCTCCATTCCCGGTTCTCCAGGTCCGAAAGACGGCCGTAGCCCCGGTATCCATAGGCAGTCTCCAAAAGCGCCCAGTCCTTGGAGACTTTTTCCCGGATCAGGACTGCCATGCCGTATAAGACCTCGTCCGCCGTCCGGGCAGAGGAAAACGGATGCTCCTTAAGCCGCATGACCGGGACCCGCACGATCCCGCTGTTATTCCACATCAATAAACATCTCCCTCCTGCAAGGATGTTCTAGGACATCCTATGCAGGAGGGAGACTCCTTATGCCCTCCGGCTACCGTACTGCCGCCAGGGCCTGTTCAATATCCGCGATGATGTCGTCCGCATTCTCGATGCCCACCGAGAACCGGATCAGATCCGGCTTCACGCCTGCTTCCAGAAGCTGCTCGTCGGAAAGCTGGCGGTGGGTATGACTGGCCGGATGGAGGACGGAAGTCCTGGCATCCGCCACATGGGTGACGATGCAGGCCAGCTTCAGATGGTCCATGAACTGGATGGAGAGCTCCCGGCCCCCCTTCAGGCCGAAGGCGATGACGCCGCATGTCCCGTTCGGCATATATTTCTGGGCCCTCTCATAGTAGGGACTGCTGGGAAGCCCCGGATAGTTGACCCACGCCACCTGATCGCTGGCCTCCAGGTACTGGGCCACCTTCAGCGCGTTCTCACAGTGCCTGGGCACCCGCAGATGGAGGGTCTCCAGCCCCACGTTCAGGAGGAACGCGTTCTGGGGAGACTGGATGGCGCCCAGATCCCGCATGAGCTGCGCCGTGGCCTTGGTGATATAGGCCTTCTTTCCGAAGGCTTCCGCGTAGACCAGCCCGTGATAGGACGGATCCGGAGCCGTCAGGCCGGGGAACTTATCCT
The DNA here is from genome assembly GCA_904420245.1 of Candidatus Paralachnospira avium. Taxonomy (GTDB): domain Bacteria; phylum Bacillota; class Clostridia; order Lachnospirales; family Lachnospiraceae; genus Lientehia; species Lientehia avium. Next base: position 34,576 of record CAJFUL010000018.1, on the reverse strand, counting down.
TATGGGCCATCCAGTCAAAATTCCCGCTGTCCACGATGCAGCCGCCCACGCACATGGCGTGACCGTCCATATATTTGCTGGTGGAATGGGTCACGATATCGGCCCCGAACTCAAAGGGACGGCAGTTGATGGGCGTGGCAAACGTATTGTCGATGATCAGCGGCACTCCGTGGGAGTGGGCCGCATGGGCGAATTTCTCAATATCCAGCACCACCAGAGACGGATTGGAAATGCTCTCTCCAAAGACGGCTTTGGTGTTGGGACGGAATTCCTTCTCCAGATCCTCCGGAGAGATCTCCGGATCCACCAGGGTAAAATCGATCCCCAGCTTCTTCAGGGTCACGGTAAACAAGTTGGAGGAACCGCCGTAAATGGCCGCCGAACTGATCACATGATCCCCGGCGGAAGCGATATTGAAGATCGAATAGAATGTGGCCGCCTGGCCGGAGGAAGTCAGCATGGCCGCAGCTCCGCCCTCCAGTTCGCAGATCTTCTGAGCCACCGCTTCATTGGTGGGATTCTGGAGCCTGGTATAGAAAAATCCCTCGTCCTCCAGATCAAAAAGCCTGGCCATCTGCTCGCTGGTGTCGTATTTGAATGTTGTGCTCTGATAGATGGGAAGCACTCTGGGCTCTCCCTTTTCCGGCTTCCATCCGCTCTGTACGCAGATGGTCTCAGGACTGTACTGCTGTTCCATGTTTTTGTCTCCTCTCTTCTCTTCTATTGTCTCCTGCTCATAGGCAGGAACGGTAAATATTTACCACATCCTGTACCTGGAGCGGCACATAGGCCATGGTATCCAGATGGGCATAGGGAACGGCCGCCTCTGCCATGGCTTCAAGATCCCGGTCCCCGATGCCAAGCTCCGACAGATGGGTCGGAAGCCCGCAGTCGATGAAGAACTGCTCCGTGGCGTCGATGCCCATGCTGGCCAGGGTAAAGGTATCCTGATCCCTGGGAAATCCCCAGACGTTCACGGCATAATCCACGAATTTCCCCGCCGTATCCTCCGAAAGGATATACCGCATCCAGGCGGGAGTCAGGATCGCCAGGGCGGTCCCGTGGGTCACGTCATAATAGGCTCCCAGCTGATGGGCCATGGCGTGGCAGGACCATTTTCCCGCCTTCCCGCAGGCGCACAGGCCGTTTAAGGCCATGGTGGCCGCCCACATCAGATTGGCCCTGGCCGAGTAATCCTCCGGCTCTGTCAGCGCCACGGGCCCCCACTTGATGCAGGTCTTCAAAAGTCCCTCGCAGAACTTGTCCTGGACATAGGCGTCCTCCGTTCTCTTGAAATATTCTTCAAATACGTGGGACATGATGTCCGCCACCCCGGAAGCCGTCTGGATGGCCGGAAGCGTATAGAGATAGGTGGGATCCAGGGAAGAGGCCCTGGGATAGAGGAAGCTGCTGTGGACTCCCTGCTTTTCCCTGGTCTCCGGATTGGTGATCACCGCCGTAGGGTTCATCTCCGAACCGGTGGCCGACATGGTCAGGATCACGAAGACGGGAAGGGCCGCCTTGATCCGCTCCGGCTGCTTCACGATCTCCCAGGGATCTCCGTCGTATAAGGTCCCCGCCGCGATCACCTTTCCGCAGTCGGCGCAGCTGCCGCCTCCCACGGCCAGGACCATCTGGGCGCCGGATTCCCTGGCGGCCTGTACTCCTTCCCGGACCTTTTCGATGCGTGGATTGGGCGTGACGCCGGACAGCTCCCGGACCTCAAAGCCGTTTTCCGAAAGCAGCGCCTTCACAGCCTCATAGATGCCGTTTTTCTTGATGCTCCCGCCTCCGTACACCATGAGCACCTTTGTCCCGAAGGGCTTCATCTCCTTCATGAGACCGGCCGCCTTCCCTCTGCCGAAGAGCATCTTTGTCGGTGCGTAAAAGTCAAAGTTTTCCATGTTCTCCCCCAATTCTTTTGTTAACCGCCGTATTTATCATACTGCTCCAGGCAGGTAAAGCTGACGCTGTTGTATCCCTCCTCCAGATATAAGAACAGCTCGCTCTCCTCCAGCTGTACGAACTGGTAATCCCCGGAGGGCGTTTCCGCGAAGAGGGACTGGATCTGTTCCCACAGCTCCTGACGGTCCTTATCCGGTGAAAGGCCGCAGGCCGCCGCCAGCACCATCCTCTCAAAGAGTTCCCCGCTCTCCGCGTACAGAGACACCTCCATCACTTCCCCTGTAGCGGTATCCCAGAGTACGATGATATAAGGATATTCCCCATCTGCTTCGATGTCAATGGAACAGCGGGTCTCATAGCTGGTCCTGTCTCCCTCGATGCTGTTGTAGCTCCCCATGTCTGAGCTCTGAATCACGGCGCCGGGCAAAAGCTCCCCGAGATATTCTTCCAGGAGCAGGACGTATTCCTCTCCATCTGCCGCATAGTGGGTATAGGCATTGCACGGGACGCCTTCCTCTATGACCTGCTCATCAGAAAGGAGCTGAAGCTGAAAAGTCTCTTCTTCCGGATCCCAAAAGGCGTCTTCCGTCTCCTGCTCAGCCCCTGCCTCTTCCAGCAGGCTCTTGACCGGTTCATACAGGATCAGAACGGCCAGGAACAGGAACCATATGACCATCACGGCCTTGACTCCCCGTTTTTTCTCCTTCTTCTTTGCCTTCTTCCTGCCCGTCCTGTGGGGATCCACATTGGGGACTCCATACCGGTGAGGCTTGTCGTTTCCGCAGGGATCCCGGTAAACCTCATAAAAATCTTTTCCGGGAACCGTCCTCACCGTTCCCGCCGTCTCTGTCCTGCCGGATCCGGAAGGCGGCGCAGCCGTCTTCCCGTCCGTCTTCACCGTATCCTGGCCCTCCGCCCGCTCATTGGGCAAAAGGCCTCCCGTATAGACCAGAGGCTCCCGGCGGAACCTGTGACATTCCGGACAATAGCTGCCGGCCGTGAGCTCATGCTCGCAGACCGGGCACAAATACCGCTTTTTCATTTCTTCCGCCCCTCCAAAGGCCTATGCCTAACGGCAGGCCAGCCGGTACACTTCCTCGCACTCCTTGGGCCCCAGCTTCATGAAGAAGCCTTCTGTGCGGCCCTCGATCTGGAGCGTCTCCAGAAGCTTCGGGATATCCTCTTCCCTGGCTCCCAGCTCCGCGAAGGAGGTGGGCATGCCTACGGAATGGAAGAACGCCTTGGTCCTGGCGATCCCTTCCCTGGCCGTCTCCTCGGGATGGTCATAATCCATCTCACAGCCCCAGACCCTTACGGCGAACTGAGCGAACCTGGGGATGTCGTGATGCATCACATACGTCATCCAGGCCGGGAACATCACGGCCAGTCCGGCGCCGTGGGCACAGTCATAGAGCGCGGAAAGCTCATGCTCCAGATTGTGGCTGGCCCAGTCCTGTTCCCTGCCTACGCCGCAGATGTCGTTGTGGGCCAGAGTGCCCGCCCACATGATGTTGGCCCTGGCTTCATAATCGTTGGGATCTTCCAGCACCTTGGGAAGCTCCTTGATGATGGTCTTCAAGATCCCCTCGCAGAGCCGGTCCGTGATCTCCACATCCTTCGTATTGGTAAAATACCGCTCGAACACATGGGCCATGATGTCGGTACAGCCGCTGGCCGTCTGATAAGGCGGCAGGGTCATGGTCAGCTCCGGATTCATGATGGCGAAGACAGGACGCATCTTCTCACAGTTATAAGGTCTCTTGTACATCCCGTCCTCATTGGTGATGACGGCTCCCCAGCTTCCCTCGCTGCCTGCTGCCGCGATGGTCAGCACGGAGGCAACGGGAAGGGCCTCTTCCACCTCTGCCTTCCCCGCGAAGAAATCCCAGAAATCCCCTTCATAGGGCACGCCGACGGCAATGGCCTTGGAGGAGTCGATGGTGCTCCCGCCGCCCACGGCCAAGATGAAATCCACCTTTTCCTTCCGGCACAGCTCGATGCCTTCATAGACCAGCCCGCTCCTGGGATTGGGCTTTACTCCGCCCAGCTCCACATGGGCGATGCCTTCCTGGTCCAGGGAATCCTTGACCCGGTCCAAAAGCCCGGAACGGACCACGCTGCCGCCGCCGTAGTGGAGCAGGACCTTGGTCCCGCCGAACCGCTTCACATAGCGTCCTGCCTCATTCTCTGTCCCTCTTCCGAATACAAAATAAGTGGGGCTGTAAAACGTAAAATTATCCATACCTTCTCTCCTTTTATATGTATTTTTTTTGGATTCCCAATACGGTTTTTCTCCCTGTCCATTATAGCACAGGCGGTAAGGAAAGTCACCCCAAAACCTCACCAATGACCCGCTCTGCGTTTCCCCTCATGAACCGTTCCAGCTGCCGTTCGGAAAAGCCCGTCTTTTCCAGGGCATCCCATAAGAGTCCCATCTGATCCGGAGACGCGATCTCCAGCTCTCCTCCTATGCCGTCCAGATCCGACCCCAGCGCCAGCACCTCCTCGCCGCCGCAGTCCACGATATGGGCCGCATGGGCGGCCATCCTGGAGACCCGGCTCCTGCGGCTGTAAAAATCTTCCTCCAGAAAACCGGGGGCGAAATTAAGCCCCATGACGCCTCCTTTTTCCGCCAGGATCCGGATCATGCCGTCGCTCAAGTTCCTGGAGCAGCCGGACAGGGCCCTGGCATTGGAGTGGGAGGCCACAAAAGGCGTCTTGGAAATGCGGGCCACGTCATAAAAACCCTCGTCCGAAAGATGGGACACATCCACCAGCATCCCCAGCTCATTCATCCTGAGGACCGCCTCTTTTCCGAAATCCGTAAGGCCGCTCCCCCTGCTCCCGAAAACGCTGTCCCGGTAATTGGCCCGTCCGAAGCAGTTGTCCTGGTTCCAGGTCAAAGTGATGAGGCGGATCCCCCTGTCGTAGAATCCATCCAGCCGGGAAAGCGCTCCCCGGACGGCCCGGCCGTCCTCCAGGGTCAAAAAAGCCGAGATCTTTCCGGCCTTTTCATTCTCCTTAAGGTCCTCCAGACAAAACGCCGGAGCCATCTCCCCGCTGCAGGCTTCCATCTCCCGGAAAAAGCCGTCAAGGAGCCGGTCGATGTATACATCATCCCACTCCTCCGGCGGCAGAGGCGCCTTAAGCTCCGCCGCCAGCCTGGCTCCGGCAGGCAGGCCGCAGTCCATCTTCGCAAGCTGGCTTCCCGGCTCCCCCGCCCGCGCCATGGCCGCCTTCGTCTCCGCGTCGGGAAGCCAGACCGCAAAGAACTGGGCCAGACAGCCTCCCTTTTTCAGCCGTTCCATGTCTACCGCCATGGCGTTCTTGCGGAGACTCCCCTCTTCCCCCGCAAAGACCGTCAGCGTGTCGCAGTGCAGATCAATATATCCCATGCTCTTCCTCCAATAGTCTCAGAAGCTCTTCTCTGTCCAGAGAGGCTTCCGAAAACGAGCCTCCCGTCACCTGCTCTTCCAGTCTCCTCTTTTTCTGCTGGAGGCGCAGGATCCCCTCTTCGATGGTATCCCGGGCGATGAGCCGGAACACCGTCACCTGGTTTTTCTGCCCGATGCGGTGGGCCCTGTCGGAGGCCTGTTCTTCCGCCGCCAGGTTCCACCAGGGATCGTAGTGGATCACCAGATCCGCCGCCGTCAGGTTCAGTCCTGTCCCTCCCGCCTTCAGAGAGATCAGGAACACCGGGACGCTGTCCTCACGAAAGGCGTTCACCAGTTCCAGCCGTTCTTCCTTCCCGGTCTTTCCCGTCAGCTCATAATATGCGGTCCCCTCCTCCTTAAGACGTCTCCCGATGATCTCCAGCATGGAGGTGAACTGGGAAAAGACCAGGATCTTGTGCCCGTCCAGGATCCCGCGCCGCAGAAGCTCCATGCAGGTCTCCAGCTTGGCGGAGCCGCCCCTGTAATCCTCATAGCACAGAGACGGGTCGCAGCACAGCTGCCGGAGCCGGAGAAGTTCCGAAAGGACCTGGATCCGCTCCTTTTTGTACTGTTCGCTCCCCATTCCTTCCAGACTGGCTTTTAAGAGATGGGCGCGGGCGCTGTAAAGCTTCCTCTGCTCCTTTTCCATCCTGGAATAGACCACCTGCTCCAGCTTATCCGGAAGCTCCTCCAGCACGTCCTTTTTATACCGGCGCAGGAGGAACGGGGAGATCATGCGGCGGAGCCTCCTCACAGCAGCCTGGTCCCCGTCCCTCTCAATGGGCTGCTCGAACTCCTTTTTGAACTTCCCGTACCCGAATAAGAAACCGGGCATCAGGAAGTCAAAGATGCTCCACAGCTCCTCCAGCCTATTCTGGGCCGGCGTGCCGGTCAGGGCGAACCTGCTGTCCGCCCGGATCTTCTTGGCCGCCCGTGCATTCTGCGTGTTCCGGTTTTTGATGTACTGGGCCTCGTCCAGGATCTGGAACCGGAAGCGCTTTTCCCGGTAGAGGGAAAGATCCCTGCGCAAAAGGTCATAGGAGGTGATATATACCTGTGGACCGGCAGCCGTTTCCGAAAGGAGCGCCCTCCGCTCTGCCGCGGTCCCGGCCGCGGCCCGCACGGAAAGCTCCGGCGCGAAGCGGCGCAGTTCGCTTTCCCAATTGTAGATCAGGGAAGCCGGACATACGATCAGCGCCTCCATGGAGGGATCTTTTCCGGCCTCATCCGCCAGGAGCGCGATGGCCTGCACCGTCTTTCCCAGTCCCATCTCATCGGCCAGCAGACCGCCGAATCCATAAGCGTCCAGAGCCCTCATCCACCGGAAGCCTTTTTTCTGATATTCCCGCAGCACCGGTTCCAGAGACGCCGGGACCGGGTAATCCTTCCAGGAGATCTCCTCCATGCTCCGGATCAGCTTCCAGAACTCTCCGTCTCCGGAAAACTCCTGGCCGCTCTCCCGGAGCACCTGGGCCGCGTAGAGGCTCCTGTACCGGGGAAGGCGTCCCAGCTCTTCCGTCAGGAAGCCTCCCGAAAGCTCCGCCAGGGCCGAGAGGCCAGGATCCTCCAGCCGCAGGAACTGCCCCGGCCTCACCCGGTAATACTCCCGCTTCATCCTGTACGCCGACAGGATCCCGCGGATCTGGGACTCCGTCAGTCCTTCCGCATCCGCCGAAAGCTCCAGCCATCCCTTTTCCAAAGAGGCCTGGAAGGAGACTCTGGGAGCAGGAAGGATCTTCCTCTCCTCCATGGCCGGGGACAGGACGACTCTTCCGAAAGCTCCAAACTCCTCCAGCCCGCCGGAAAGCAGACGGTACATGGCTTCGTCGTCGTCCCGGATCACAAACAGGTTTTCATCCGCGTACCGGCTGTAAAAATATTTCCGTATCAAAAGCCCGGCCCTGTATTCCGCCGCCGCATCCCGCCTGCTCCTCCCAAGCTCCGAGGAGCCAAAGGGCGTATAGCACTCTGCGCCGTACCGGAACAGAACTTCCAAAGTCACCTCTCCGGCACCGGGACTATCAAAATAAAACTCCGCCTCCAGAGGCTCCATGTGATACGCTTCCGGCTCCACTCCCATGGGCGCAAGTTTCAGATAGGGAGCCAGCCGCGGAAGGACATGGCTGCAGAAGGCAGGAAAATCCCTGGCGCCGATCTCCAGGAACAGGCCGGATCCATCCTCCTCTTCCTCTGCCGCCTCAAAAAAGCCCCTCAGAGCCTCCGACGCTTCTTCGCCGCAGCAGTACAGGACCTCGTCTCCGGCCAGATAGAGGCTCCTCCGTCCATAGAGAGCCCGGAAACGGCCGGATAGCTCTGCCCGGAAACCGTCCTGCCCGCAGGGCCGCAGGATCCCGGACAGCCCGGGAAGTCCCTTCTGGATCCGATACTGGCCGGGAGGTCTGCTGGAAAGCAGAAATTCTATGGTCCGGCCTTCCAAAAGCTCCATCCACCGGTCAAAAGCCGCCGGCACCAGCCGGATCTCCCGCAGAGCCGGAAGTCCCGGGGCCATCGGGGGATCGGAAGCCCTCCGGCCATGGAGGCATTCCTCTACAGTCCGCTCCATTTCCCTTGCCAGAGGAAGGGATCCCTCCTCCCACTGTCCGCCGCGGGCGGAGAAGTCTTCCGTATCCCGGCGCTGCCCTTCCTTCCGGCCAAAAGCCGTCAGATCTTTGACCGGATGCAGCTTCTCCCGTCCCGCCTGGAAAGAGATGAAGAACCCGGAAGCCTCTTCCCGGAAGGAGGGCTTTAACAAAAGCTTCCCCTCCTGTCCGGAGGACATGGCCTCCCAAAGCTCCTGATCCGCATATCCTCTCAGCATCCTCCGCACCTGCTCCGATGTGGAGACATGGAAATTTCCCTTTCTCTCCATTGCATAAAGGGCTGCAGCCGCCTCATGGCGGCACAGCCCCTTCTCTTCCCCGTGAACCCGGCAGGAACAGGAAGCGCTGCCCAGGCTGCCGTCCTTCCAAAATAGCGACACCCTGAAGGCCTCTCCGTCCTCCTCCACAGACATCTTTAACTGTTCTTCTCCTCTCCAGAAGCCCTCGCTGGCCAGATAACGGACCTTTCCCTCCCGGAACAGGGCCGTTCCCCGCTCAAACTCCTGAAGATCCCTGGTCTTTTTCCGTACCTCTTCACTGGAAGCTCCCATCTCGTCCACCTACATCCTGTCCGGCGCCTCAAAGCCCAGAAGGCCGATACAAGTCTCCAGCGCCCTGCGCACAAGGGCCAGAAGGCGGATATATCCGGCCTGACGCTCCTTGTCGGTCTCCGCCATGATCCTGGTCTCATGATAGAAATGATTGAAGGCATCCGACAGCTCATAGATATACTGGCAGATCTTGTGGGGCGCCCGCTCTTCCATGGCCAGACGCAGCGCGTCCCCCAGGCGGCTCACCGAAAGCTGCAGTTCCTTCTCGCTGCCGGAGGCAGCCGGAAGGATCCTGGCCTCTCCCGCGAATTTATCCTCCAGAGCCTCATACTTGGCCTGGATCGATTTGATCCGCACAATGGTATACAGGATGTACGGCCCGGTGTTCCCCTCGAAGGCCGTGAACCTGTCCACGTCAAACACATAGTCCTTGGACGCCTGGTTGGAAAGGTCGCCGTATTTGAGAGCCGCCAGACCGATGATCCCGGCAGTCTTCCCCGCTTCCTCCTCATCCATGGTGCGGTTCTCCATCATCTTGTCATAGACGGCGTCCCGGATCTCCCGGATCAGGTACTCCAGCCGCATGACGCCGCCGTCCCTGGTCTTGAAAGGCTTTCCGTCCCGTCCGTTCATGGTGCCGAAGCCCAGAAAATTCAGCTCCGTCTCCGGCCTCACGATGCCGGTCTTCTTGGCGCAGCGGAACACCTGGGTAAAGTGGAGCTCCTGGCGCTTGTCCACCACATAGAGGACCCGGTCGGGCGCAAAGAGCTTCTCCCTCTCCACCAGGGTAGCCAGATCCGTCGTGGAATAGAGGGTAGCCCCGTCGGACTTGAGCAAAATACAGGGAGGGATCTCCTTGGTATCCTCTTCCCGGGCCACGTCCACCACCAGCGCTCCCTGGCTCTCATGGGCAAAGCCCCCGTCCTTCATCTTCTGGATCATATCCGGGATATAGGGCTGGGCGTCGCTCTCCTTCTTCCAGATGTCGAAGGTGACTCCCAGCTTCTCATAATTTTTCTTAAGATCCGACACGGATACATTCAGGATATGGTTCCAGAGAGCCATATACCCCCGGTTCCCGTTCTGGAGCTTATAAGTGGCGTCATGAGCCCTTGCGGCGAATGCCTCGTCCTCCTTGGACCTGGCGCTGGCCGCCGGATAGATCTCCTCCAGCTCTCCGATGGTAAAGGGAGCTTCCTGGGGATACTCTCCCTCATAGCTCTCGTCAAAATAGGGAAGCTGCGGTTCCCGGTCCCTCAGCTCTTCGATGATGAGGCCCATCTGGAGGCCCCAGTCTCCCAGATGGACATCCCCGATGACCCGGTGTCCGAAAAACCGGTAGATGCGCTTCATGCTCTCTCCGATGATGGCAGAGCGCAGATGGCCCACATGGAGGGGCTTGGCCACATTGGGACCGCCGTAGTCGATGACGATGGTCTCCTGCTCCTCATCCTGAGCCACTCCCAGATGGGCATCCTGATCCATCTCTTCCAGGTAGGCGGCCAGGTAAGCCCCTGACAGCTTCATATTGATAAATCCGGGAGCGGCGGCGGAAACTTCCTCAAAAGCCGGCTCTCCGGACAGCTTCTCCACCACGTCTCCGGCGATGGCGATGGGCGCCTTCCGGTAAAGCTTGGCGCCGGCCATGGCGCCGTTGCACTGGTATTCACATAAATCCGGACGGTTTGACAAGGTCACCTTGCCCAGGGATCTTTCGTATCCGCAGGCCTCAAATCCGTCCTCCACAATCTTTGTAATCTGATCGATCAGCTTCTCCATAATTCCTCCTGATTTTCCAACGTACCATCTGTTCATTATAATATGGTTTCCGGGAAAAATCCACCCTTTTCTCTTTTCTTTCCTCCTCCGGAGTGGTATACTGAAAAAAACGGCGGGACTTCGCCGAGATAAGAATGGAGGATATGAATATGCAGGTAAAGATCCAGGATCTAAAAGACGTGACCATCTCAGGCGTCAACGTGGCCTTCACAGACACCTGCGAGGCCTACAAAGAGGACTTCTTTGAATGGACAGCCTTCCCCGTGGTGACCGGTTTCCAGACGGGAAAGATCATGTCCGGTCTGCTCCAGGGCTGGCACCATACTCCCAATTTCGACAAGATCGAGTATCATGCCGATGCGGAGCAGTTCTACTTCACAGAAGGCACCGCCCTCATGCTGTTCATCGACATAAAGGACGGAAAGCCGGATATGGATTCGGCTCAGATCGTCCGCATCCCCGCCGGCACCCAGTTAGACATCGCCGCCGGAAAGGGCCATTTCGTGGCCGTGGCGGAAGGCTGCACCTTCAAGGCCGTGGTCATCTCTCCCGTCCAGGAAGCTCCCAGGATGGATCTGCCGGAGATGATCTGCGGAGAATAAATTCCCATCAGGAAAAGGAACACAGGATCCCGGCAGGAACCGGCATGTCAGGTCACGCCGGTTCCGATCCATTTACGGAGCGCCGTTCCCACGGCCGCAGCGCAGATGGAGCGGCTTGCCCGCCCGGTAAGGCCGGGAATGGGTCCATAAATCTTTTCGCAAAAAATACCATCACGGCTGTTTCCGGCCATGATGGTATTTTTCTGTTCTTAATCTGTGGCATCCCGGCGGCTGCCGGGAGCAAAACCGTATCCATAAGCGGCATCCGACCGGTATGGGCAGGCAGAGTATCTGCTGCCGCAGATCATATCCAATAGTCCTGCATCATCTAAAAGAAGAGGCTGCCGCACCTATGATTGATTTACTAATCACTGATGCGACAGCTCCTCGAGGAACTGCGTATATGCTTTTATAGAACAGACCCTTATACTCTGGACAGATACTCTCCTGTCCTGGTGTCGATCTTGATCTTATCTCCCTGGTCCACGAACAGCGGAACGTTGACCACTGCTCCTGTCTCCACGGTGGCAGGCTTCGTCGCGCCGGTGGCCGTATCGCCCTTGAATCCGGGCTCGGTCTCCGTGATCTCCAGCTCCACGAACAGAGGAGGCTCGATGGAGAATACCTGGCCCTTATGGGAACAGATCTTGACCATTTCATTTTCCTTCACGAACTTCAGGGCGTCGCCCACCATATCCTTTCCAAGGGGGATCTGGTCGTAGGTGTTCACATCCATGAAGTAGTACAGATCTCCGTCGCTGTAGAGATACTGCATATCCGCCCTGTCGATGTGAGCGTTCTCAAACTTCTCCGTGGGGCGGAAGGTCTTCTCCACCACGCCGCCGTTCTTGATATTCTTTAATTTGGTCCTGACAAAAGCCGCGCCCTTACCGGGCTTTACATGCTGAAATTCAATGATCTGAAATACATTTCCGTCAATTTCTACCGTAATGCCGTTCCTAAAATCACCAGCAGATACCATCTTTCGATACTCCTCCTTAGATTCAACTTGTCTATCTGTTTAATTCTATACTATATCCTTTACTTTTTCAAGGATTTTTTATAGAAATGCAGGACGATCCTCTCCAGATACCGCTTGAGGACGATCTGGATCTCCTCCTTCGGATGGATCGGCTTCACCAGGATGCTATAGATCCCGCTACGCCTGGCTCCATATATATCCGTAAAGAGCTGGTCGCCGATGAAGACCGTAGTCTCCCGGTCCGTCCCCATCTGTTCCATGGCCCGGATATAGTTCTTTGTGGAAGGCTTATGGGCGTCGCAGAGATACCTGGTCTCCATGGCCTTGGCAAAAGGCGAGACCCTGGGCTCCTGGTTATTGGAGATCAGGCAGGTCTCAAACCCCATGGCGTGGAGGCGGGAAAAAAGCGCCACCGCCTCCGCGGTCTCCGGCTTTCCATGGGGGACCAGCGTATTGTCAATGTCAAAAAGAAGGCCGCGGACTCCTCTGTCCCACAGAGCCGGGTAGTCGATGTCATAGGCGGAATCCACATAGAGATCGGGGTAAAACTTTTTTAAGCTCATCTTATTTTTTCCTGTCTTTGTAGAGTTTTTCCAGCTCCTTAAGGAACGTATTCACATCCTTGAATTCCCGGTATACGGAAGAAAAGCGCACATAAGCCACCTCGTCCAGATCCTTCAGCTTGTCCATGACCAGATTCCCTATGGCAGTGGTGGAGATCTCTTTTTCCTCCGAATTGAAGAGCTCGTTTTCCACCTCATCCACAAGACGGCTGATGTCCTGGGCGGCAATGGGCCGCTTATGGCAGGCCAAAAGCACGCCGGCTTCGATCTTGGACCTGTCGTAGGCCTCCCGGCTCTCGTCCTTCTTCACCACCATGAGCGGGATCGTCTCGATCTTTTCATAGGTGGTGAAACGGCGTCCGCAGGCCTCGCACTGGCGGCGGCGCCTGATGGCATTGTTGTCCTCCGCCGGCCTGGAATCGATGACCCGGATGTTTTCGTTGTTGCAGAATGGACACTTCACCTTTTGTTCCTCCTTTGCCTGTATGCGCCTGGGCGCTTATTTGCATTTATTCAGACATTCCTCCGTCACTGCCTTGACCAGCACAAAATCCTCTCCGATCTGTTCCACGCACCGGAAGGGGATGATATATTCACTGTCTCTCCCCAGGAATCCGCAGATATGGGCGGGACCAGGTATGATAAAGGCCCGGATACAGCCTGTCTTACAGTCAAAATCCGCATCGGTGATAAAACCCAGCCGCTTCCCGTCACAGATATTGATGACCTCCTTCATCCTCAGATCGCACATCCGCATAGCAAAGCCTCCCGCCAGGGTCTTACTTTATCCTATGCCTCATATCTGTCCATTAATTCCTGCTGAATTCCTCCAGCTTAAGACCGGGATTGCGGTCCAGGACCATGCCGACGCTCCAGCTGTTGGCAAACAGGAGCAGAGGATTCCCCTTCAGGTCCTTGACCCGCTTCATATCGGAAGTGCCCTGGATCTTCTCCACATCCACCTCTTCCTTGTTGGCGATCCAGCGGATATGCTCATAGGGCAGCGTATCCAGCTTCACGTCCACATTGTACTCGTTCTTCAGCCGGAACAGGAGCACGTCGAACTGCAGGACGCCGACGACGCCCACGATGATCTCCTCCATGCCGGTATTGTACTCCTGGAAGATCTGGATGGCGCCTTCCTGGGCGATCTGGTTGACTCCCTTCAGGAACTGCTTGCGCTTCATGGTGTCCACCTGGCGGAGCCTCGCGAAATGCTCCGGCGCGAAGGTGGGGATCCCCTCGAAGGCAAACTTGGTGGAGGAAGAAGACAGCGTATCGCCGATGGAGAAGATCCCCGGATCAAATACGCCGATGATGTCCCCCGCATAGGCCTCCTCCACGATCTTCCGCTCATCCGCCATGATCTGCTGAGGCTGGGAGAGCTTGACCTTCCGTCCTCCCTGGATATGGTTCACTTCCATCCCCGCCTGGAAACGGCCGGAACAGATGCGCATGAAGGCGATCCTGTCCCGGTGCGCCTTGTTCATATTGGCCTGGATCTTGAAGACAAAGGCGGAAAAGTCCTCCGTCATGGGATCGATCACGCCGATATCCGCCTTTCTGGGAAGCGGCGGCGTCGTCATCTTCAGGAAATGCTTGAGAAAAGTCTCCACGCCGAAATTGGTGAGGGCAGAGCCGAAAAACACCGGCGTCAGCTGTCCCTTTCGCACCAGATCCATATCCAGCTCCTGCCCCGCTCCGTCCAAAAGCTCGATATCCTCCAGAAGCTGGCTGTGCTGTCCCTCTCCGATCAGCCAGTTCACCTGGGGATCCGACAGGGAAACTTCTTTGGTATCCACGGCCTTCTGCCCGTTCATGGCCGCCGTAAAGGTGGTGATGCACGCTTTGTCCCGCTCATAGACTCCCTTGAATTCCCGGCCGGAACCGATGGGCCAGTTGACCGGGCAGGTGGCGATGCCCAGGACCGATTCGATCTCATCCATCAGCTCGAAGGGATCGTTTGCCTCCCGGTCCATCTTGTTGATGAAGGTAAAAATGGGGATCTGCCGCAGCAGGCAGACCTTAAAGAGCTTGATGGTCTGGGCCTCCACGCCCTTGCTGGCGTCTATGACCATGACGGCCGAATCTGCCGCCATCAAAGTCCTGTAAGTATCCTCGGAGAAGTCCTGATGGCCCGGCGTATCCAGAATGTTGATGCAGAAGCCGCCGTAATTGAACTGGAGCACGGAAGAGGTGACCGAGATCCCCCTCTGTTTTTCGATCTCCATCCAATCTGAGACCGCGTGCTTGGCGGTCTTGCGCCCTTTGACGGATCCGGCCAGATTGATGGCCCCTCCATAGAGCAGGAATTTCTCCGTCAGGGTAGTCTTTCCCGCGTCGGGATGGGAAATGATCGCGAACGTCCTTCTCCTCTCGATCTCTTGTCTTAACTGATTGTCTGCCACGTCTATATCCTCCTGATTGATGGGTATTTTAAAACAACGGGGTGAACAGGCGCATGAGGGACACCAGCGCCTGCTCGTAAACAGGCCGTTTCTTACAGAATTCCAGAGTTATGGGGATCCCATGACGCTCCACGGTTTCCAGGAAATCCTTCTTTAACTCCTCCACCGCCTCCGTCCTGTAGTGGAGGCTCCCGCACTCAAAGTGGAGATACAGGCTCCGGAAATCCAGGTTGATGCTCCCGATGGCCGCCGTGGTGTCGTCCGATACAAAAGCCTTTGTATGGAGGAATCCAGATCCATACTCATAGATCCGGACTCCCGCCTCGATCAGCTGCCTGTAATAGGAACGGGTCAGCATGAAGATCAGCCGCTTGTCCGGGATATGAGGCGTCATGATCCGCACATCGATGCCGCTCTTGGCCGCCAGCGTCAGGGAAATGATCATCTCATAATCCAGGATCAGATACGGGGTATAGATGTAGACATACTGCTTCGCGTGGTGGATGATCCCCAGATAGACGTTCTCCCCCACATGCTCTCCCTCCAGCGGCGAATCCCCGTAGGGAGCCGTATATCCTCCCGTCCGGCCCGAAAGCGCCGGACCGGTCCTGGCCCTGTATGCCTCATAGTCGTAATCGCTGTGGTCCATGGCGTTCCACATTCCCAGGAACATGACGGTATAGCTCCAGACCGCGTCTCCCCGGATCCGGACTCCTCCGTCCTTCCAGTGGCCGAACCGCTGCTTTTTATTGATATATTCATCGGCCAGGTTCAGGCCCCCGCAGAAAGCAGTCCGCCCGTCGATGACCGTCATCTTCCGGTGGTCCCGGTTGTTGAAGATGGCGGAGATCACCGGCCGGAAGGGATTGAACCTGCGGCATTGGATCCCCTTTTCCTCCAGTTCTTTCGGATAACTGCGGGGCAGGAGCCAGATGCTCCCGATGTCGTCATAGAGAAGCCGCACTTCCACGCCCTCTTTCGCCTTTTCCTCCAGGATGGAGAGGACCGTCTCCCACATATATCCCCGCTCTATGATGAAATATTCCAGAAAAATATAATGCCTGGCCGTCTTGAGCTCCCGGCACAGCTCCTCAAAATACGCCTCGCCGCTGGAAAAATAGCGGGTATCCGCGTTTTCCCAGGTGGGAAACCAGGCCGTATCCCGCAGATACCGGAACTGGCAGGCGGCGGAGGGACTCTCCTCCCACAGCTTTTCCGCCACGCCCTCCTTCTGCTCAAGCAGCGGATACAACTCGCTGTCGATCCGCCTGTGATGCCGCCTCTGGGCGATGATGGCGTTGCCCCGGCCAAAGAGCAGATAGAGGATATCCCCCACGATGGGCACGCTGAGGATCAAAATGCACCACGCCAGCTTATAAGCCGGATTTCCCGGCTGGCGCACGATATCGATCACCAGGATCAGGCCCACAAAGGACAGGCCCAGCGTGATGGCCCAGTAATATCCTCCCAGGAACAGCACAGAAGCCACGATCCAGACCACCTGGAGGATGATCACCATGGCGACCCACACCATACGGCTTGTCAGGAATTTCAGAACGTGTCTCATGACTGCTCCTTTCTGTCGTAATGCTCTGCCGGAAAACGGCCTCAGGCTTTCTTCATCCTCTTTAAGATCTCATCCAGGATCTCCATGGCCGCCTGCTCCTTGGACATCTTGGGAAGCGGGATCTCCTTATCCTCCGTCAGCAGGGTGAGCACATTGGTATCCGTCCCGAAACCGGCGCCCTCCACCCGCAGGCTGTTGGCGGCGATCATATCCAGATTCTTTTTCTTCAGCTTTTCCCTGGAATGGGCCAGCACGTCCTCCGTCTCCATGGAAAAGCCGCAGAGGAACTGGCCCTCTCTCTTATGTTCCCCCAGGTACTGCAGGATATCCCCGGTCCGTTCCAGAGGGATCTCCCGGAGGCCTTCCTTCTTTTTGATCTTTTCCCCGCTCACCATGGACGGACGGTAATCGGCCACGGCCGCCGCCTTGATGATGATGTCCTGGCTCTCCGACCTGGCGGTCACTTCCCGGAACATATCCGCGGCGGAGACCACCTCCACCACTTCCATAAAATCCGGACGGGGAAGGGATACGGGGCCTGTCACCAGAGTCACATCCGCTCCCCGGTACATGGCCATCCTGGCCAGGGCATACCCCATCTTCCCGGTGGAATGGTTGGTGATGAACCGCACCGGGTCAATGGCCTCCCTGGTGGGTCCCGCCGTCACCAGCACGTTCTTCCCCTTCAGGTCCTTCTCACAGGCCAGCTCCTTCATGATATAGGAAAACAGGACTTCTTCGCCGGCCATCTTTCCGTTTCCGGTGTCCCCGTTGGCCAGCATCCCCACCACAGGCTCCACGAATTCGTATCCGAACCGCCTGAGTTTTTCCATATTGTCCTGGACGATGGGATTGTTGTACATATTGGTATTCATGGCCGGAGCCACCAGCTTCTTGCAGGGGCAGGCCATGATGGTAGTGGTCAGCATATCGTCGGCGATGCCGCCCGCGATCTTTCCGATGACATTGGCGCTGGCGGGAGCTAACATCACCAGATCCGCCTGCTTGGCCAGGGCCACATGCTCCACGGAAAACTCAAAATTCCGGTCAAAGGTGTCCACCAGGCATTTGGTGCCGGTGAGCGTCTCAAACGTGATGGGCGTGATAAAATTCGTGGCGTTTTTTGTCATCAGCACGTGGACCGTGGCGTGCTGTTTCTTCAAAAGCCTGGCCAGATTGGGGATCTTGTACGCGGCGATACTCCCGGAAACGGCCAAAAGCACAGTTTTTCCCTGCAGCATATCCATTCTCCTTTTTAGATCCAAAGGCTGCTTGCGCTGCCTAGACATTCATGCTATAGTAGTTCCATGACGGCCCCGAGGCCGCCGGAAAGGACTTTGATCTCCATGATTCTTGCGATCGACATCGGCAATACCAACATCGTCATTGGCTGCATCGACGCCAAAAAGACTTATTTTGTGGAGCGCATCTCCACCAATGTAAACCAGACTTCTCTGGAATACGCCATTACCTTTAAAAACATCCTGGAGCTGTACCACATCCAGCCGCGCGGACTGGAGGGGGCCATCATCTCCTCCGTCGTCCCCAATATCTCCAATACGGTGCGTCTGTCCGTGGAGAAGATCATCGGGAAATCCTGCCTCTTGGTGGGCCCCGGCCTGAAGACCGGTCTCAATATCCTGATGGACAACCCCGCCACCGTGGGCAGCGACCTGGTGGTGACGGCTGTGGCCGGCATCCACGAGTATCCGGCTCCCTTCCTGGTCATCGACATGGGGACTGCCACCACCATCACCTGCGTGGACAAAAACCACAACTACATCGGCGGCGCCATCATCCCCGGCGTCCGGGTCTCCCTGGAGTCTCTGGCCCAGAGAGCTGCCCAGCTCCACAACATCAGCCTGGAGACGCCGCGGCACGCCATTGGAAAGAACACCATCGAGTGCATGAGGAGCGGCATCGTCCTGGGAAATGCCTCCATGCTGGACGGCATGATCGACCGGTTCGCCGAAGAACTGGGAGAGGTCCCCACTGTGATCTCCACAGGCGGCCTGGCAAAGACCATCATCCCCCACTGCCGCCATAAGATCATCAACGACGAAGGCCTGCTGTTAAAGGGACTCTGGATCATCTATTCCAAGAACCAATCAGGCATATAATTCCATAAGATTCTATCATAAACCCCCGAAAAGTTCAATAATATATAAAAGGATCCTGCTCCGCACACCATAAGAGGCCGCCCCATGAGAGGCAGCCTCTTTTCTGCGCTGCGCCGGAAGCGGCAGCGCCTCTTTTTCTGTGGAAACGCGGCGAAAGCCGGACCTGCGGAATATTCTCCGCCCGCTCTCTAAGTCCTGGGCAGGAACCGGATCAGAGCCCGTCCGATGGCCAGGGTCAGGACCGCGGCCGCTATGGCCTCCGGGATCCCGTTGGCCGCGATGATCCCCAGGATCACATCATAGACGGCGCTGACGGCGATCTGCCGGACGGAAGCAAAGGTCTTGGAAAAACAGAAATAGATCAGATTCATGACCAGAAGCGTATTGACCAGGGCGCCCGCGACCCCCGCTGCAGGAAGCGCGATATACTCTGCCCCTCTCTTTCCTTTTCCCAGCTTCATGATCCCCTTGTGGACATAATAGGGGACGATCCCCACCAGGATGCGGGGGACGAAGCAGATCACCAGGCTCCAGAGATTTCCGCCGGAATAAAAGGGCGAAAAGGCAAAAGAGAGAAGGCTGGGATTGAACGTATTGTTGATGAGACTGGTGGCCCCGAAGACGAATCCAAGAAATGCTCCCTTTTTCGGTCCCAAAAGGACGGAACCGATAATAACGGGCACGTGGATGATGGTGGCCTTGATCACCACCAGGTTGATATAGCCGACGTATGGCACGAAGGCCATCAGGATGATGATGGCCGCGATCACCGCAGTCATCACCAGGTTTCGGATCTTTCCCGAAGTATTCATGTCTTTTTCCTCCTGCTACTGTTCCGGGCCGGGCAGCGCCCGCCCATTGGATACAATGCATCGCAAAGTTTCCTCTCGATTATAGCAGAAGCGCCGGAAAAGTCAACGCTGCCTGACATCCTCCACGTCCTCCAGGAATTCCTCCCATTTATCCTCATGCACCACGAAGTACAGAGGACATTCCTTTCCCGTCACGTCATAATGGCGGATGACCGAATCCGTCTCCAGATCGTACGTCTCGCAGAGCCAGACCACCAGCTTCACCAGAGAATCATAAGTGTCCTTTGTAAACTTCCCGTCCTCATCCTCATGGCAGCACTCGATGGAAATGGTATCGTAATTCCTGTCGTTGGAGGCATAGGACACCTCGCTCATGGGGATACACTGGATGATGCTCCCGTCCGTGTCGATGATGAAATGGCTGCTGGCATAAGTCCCGGAAACTCCGTCGGCCAGACCGGCGAAATAATCCCGGTTCTGCTTGGCCGTGCTCCCGGGATTGGCCGTATAGTGGATGACCACGCCTCTCACATCCTCCAGGTAGATGCCCGGCCTGGAATATTCATTGACCGGCAGCAGATCCCTCTCGATGTAATCCGGCACCACGATGGAGTCCCAGTCGATGATCCTGTTTCCGTTCTCATCGGTGGTCACGGCAGACGGGATCTCCTCCGCCTCCTCTCTCCCGAAGAGCAGGGGCCTCGCCAAAAACCAAAACAAAAGAAAGACCAGCACGATGCCCGCCGCTATGGTCAGATTCCTGGTACGGTTCTGTCTCATGTATCTTCGACCTCTTTCGCCTAACCTGTTTTAAAATCCAAAAAGCTGCAGCAAGATCCCCGGGATCACGGAGCAGAGGAATAAGATCCCCAGGATCTTCAGATTCTCTTTCATCGGTTTGTTGACCTTGAAAAGCACCGCCAGCCCCACGCCTGCTCCCGCCAGGAGCCCGGCGATCACGGAACCGAAGCTTAGGACCCCGCTCATATAGAGCTCCGTCAGGGCCACAGAAGCCGCGCAGTTGGGGATCAGGCCGATGAGCGCCGCCAGGAAGGGCTGAAAAACAGAATCCTTTAACAGGAAGCCCGACAGCTGCTCGATCCCGATCAGTTCCAGGAACAGCTCCAGCGCGCAGGTGAAGATGAGCAGATAGAGAAAGATCCTCACCGTATGGCGCAGGGCCGCCTTCAGGAGGCCGCCCTCCTCCTCGCAGCCGCAGTCCTCGCAGATATTTCCCAATGTTTTCTTTTTGAGAGAACTCCGGCGGAGCAGAAAGTCCGCCAGATATCCCAGGACCGTTCCCAGCACCAGCTTTGTGAGGAGGAGCTTAAGGGCCGTCCCCCCCTGTCCCGGGTTTCCCAAAAGGAGCAGCACCGCCTCATCGGAAGTGGCCAGAAAGACCGCCAGCATGGTGCCCAGGGTAATGGCGCCGCCGGAATAGAGGTTCGCCGCCGCCACGGAAAACCCGCACTGGGGAATACACCCGAAAAGGGCGCCCACCACCGGGCCGGCCGCCTTCGTCCCGGTCATGACCCGGTCTCTGTGTTTTTCGGAATAGTGCTCCAGGGCCTCCAAAAGCAAAAAAGCCGCGAATAAAAAAGGCAGCATCCGCAGGGTATCAAGGGCGCCGTGCTCCAGCGCGTGCAGGACTTCGTTCATGTTCTGTCTCTCCTTCCTGTCATTGCTCCGGTCCCGGGAGCCTCTGTCTTAAGCTCTGCGATAAAACGGCTGGGAGCCGCCGCTTTTCCGTTCCGTTCCCTGGTCCAGTAGATATGCAGATATTCCCTGGCTCTGGTCATGGCCACATAGAAAAGCCGCCTCTCCTCTTCCAGATCCGAGGACATCCCCGCCTTTTCATGGGGGATCACCGTCTCGTTGACATCGGGGAGGAACACGGCCCGGTACTCCAGTCCCTTGGCGCCGTGCATCGTGGAGAGCACGACTCCCCGGCCTCCGAACCGCCTGTTCTCTTTCTGCCTGCGCATCTCCTCCCGGACCCGCTCCATATGGGAAAACCACTCCGGAAAAGTCCCATACTCTCCCGCTTCCCGGTGCAGCTCCTCCAGCACTTCAAAAAGCGCTTCCTCTTCCAATCCCCGCTCCTTTGCCTGCTCTGCCAGCCATCCGTCATATCCCACTGCCTTCCGGATATAGGTGACGGCCTGATGGGGCGGCCGCTTCCCGATGATCTTCAGATCCTCCCGGAGCCGTTCCACCCGTTTCGCGATCCAGGGCTTTTCCTCATAGACTGCCTCCAGCTCCTCCAGAGAAGTCTTTTTTCCGGAAAAAGCAGTCCTGGAAATGTACCGGCAGGGCTTATTGGCTATGCGGAGGAGCACTTCACGGCTCTCCTCTCCCAGCGCCGCCCGGATATACGCCAGGATGTCCTGGCAGACCCAGTGGGAATAGAGGCTGGGGATGGCGTCCTTTGCCTGAAAGGGGATGTTGTATTCCATCAAAAGCCCCGCCAGAGGACGGACTCCCAGATTGGTCCTGGTCAATACCGCCATCTCCTCATAGGGGCAGCCGGCCCGGTGATATTCCCGGATATGGTCCAGGATCCTCCTGTTCTCCTCCCCCTGTCCGGCAAAGCCTCCCAGCACCACAGGCTCTCCCGGCCTGCCGTTTCCGGAGATCTCCTTGGAAAACCGGACCTGGTTGTGGGAGATCAAGAAGCCGGAGGCCTTCAGGATCTTGTCGGAAGAGCGGTAATTGACGGCCAGAAGATACCTGGCCGCTCCCGGAAATTCCCTGGGAAAATTCAGCATGATCTCCGGCCTGGCGCCGCGAAACCGGTAGATGGCCTGGTCGTCGTCCCCCACCGCGAAAAGGTTGTTTTCCGGCAGGGCCAGAAGCTTCAGGATCTCATACTGAAGGCGGTTGATGTCCTGAAACTCATCGCAGAGGATGTACCGGAAGCGGCTCTGCCATCCCCTTAAGATATCCGGTCTCTCCGTCAAAAGCTCATGGCACAGAGACAGCATATCGTCAAAATCAATGACATGTTCCCGGCGCAGCCTGGCTTCATACGCGCGGAAGAGGCGCCGGAACACATGCTCCGGACAGCTCCTGGAATAGTAATGCTCCAGATCCAGCATATCTCCTTTTACGGTGCTGATCTCGCCCAGGATCTCCAAAAGCCCCTCCAAAGGCTCCTCCGCCATGGAAGGCTCTGCGCCGGCCAGCTCTTCCGAAAGGAGCCGCGCCCTGCCCTCGTCCCCGATGATCTGGGAGGCGTCATAGTGATAGGCGTATTTGAGGATCCTGAAGTAAACGGAATGAAACGTACCAAAAGTAACCGGCAGGTTTTTCCCTCCCGCCAGTTTTTCAAACCGGTCCTTCATTTCCATGGCCGCAGCCCTGGTGAAGGTGATCACCAGGATATGCTCCGGCCGGACACCGTATTCCTCTATGAGTTTTTGGATCCGATGGGTGATTACCAGAGTTTTTCCAGAACCAGGCCCCGCCAGCACCAGGGCGGGGCCTTCTTTATGGCTGACTGCCGCTTTTTGAAATTCGTTTAACTGCATGCCTCTAACTTTTCAATGCCTTTTCGTATCCGGGAGATGGTCTCTTCCTTCCCCAGAAGCTCCATGATCTCCGTGGCTCCCGCCGGGGTCATCTGCTTCCCGGACACCGCCGTACGGACGGGCCACAGCACATAGCCGTTCTTATACCCCTTCTCCGCGGCAAATCCCTGCAGAAGTCCGTAGAGCGCGTCGTTTCCGTAGTCTTCCTGGGCCTCCAGCAGAGGAAGCACTTCCTTTAAGACCTGCAGCGAGGACTCTCCCGTGGTCTTCATCTTCTTATGGGTATACATGGAGACCTCATACTCCGGAAGCTCCTCAAAGAAGTCCACCAGTCCCTCGATATCGGGAAATACCTCGATCCTGGTCTTGACCATGGAAGCGATCTTTTTCAGGTCAAAAGGCTTTTTGAGGACCTTTTTCAGATAAGGTTCCGCCATCTCATAGAAGGCGCCGGCATCCATGGCCTTCAGATATTCTCCGTTCATCCATTTCAGTTTCTGGATGTCAAAGACGGCCGGCGACTTGCTCATATGATGGTAGTCAAAGGCTTCCACCAGCTCTTCCAGGGTAAAGAGCTCCCGGTTGTCCTCCGGGCACCATCCCAGGAGGGCCACATAGTTGACGATGGCTTCCGGCACGAAGCCCTGGTCCAGAAGGTCCTCAAAGGAGGAATGGCCGCTTCTCTTACTCAGCTTCTTATGGTTCTCATCGGTGATCAGCGGGCAGTGCACATAGACCGGCTCCTCCCAGCCGAAGGCCTGGTACAGCCTGGTGTACTTGGGAGAAGAGGACAGGTACTCATTTCCCCGGACCACATGGGTGATGCCCATCAGATGGTCGTCCACCACATTGGCGAAATTATAGGTGGGATAGCCGTCGGATTTGATCAGGATCATATCGTCCAGCTCCGCATTGTCCACCGTGATGTCTCCATAGATCTCATCGGAAAACGTGGTGGTCCCCTCCGTCGGGTTGTTCTGCCGGATCACATAGGGGCTCCCGGAAGCCAGCTTCTCCTCCACTTCCTCCTTGGACAGATGGAGGCAGTGCTTGTCATACACCATGATCTCCTTGCCCGCCACCGTCGTCTTGAGGGACTCCAGCCGTTCCTTATCGCAGAAGCAGTAGTAGGCCTCTCCGGCATCCACCAGCTTCTTGGCGTACTCCAGATAGATCCCGGCGGCCTGCCGCTCGCTCTGGACATAAGGACCGCAGCCGCCGTCCTTATCCGGTCCCTCATCGTGAGAAAGCCCGGCCTTTTCCATGGTCCGGTAAATGATCTCCAGGGCGCCCTCCACAAAACGCTCCTGGTCTGTATCTTCAATGCGCAGGAGGAAATCTCCTCCAGCATGCTTCGCGATCAAATACGCATACAGCGCTGTCCGAAGATTGCCCACATGCATCCTCCCCGTGGGGCTGGGGGCAAATCTGGTCCTGACTCGTTTCATGTCTCTTTTCCTCTCCTAGCTGATTACTTTCGGAAGTACATCCGATACTTTTTCATAGATCACCATATTGGCCTCCCGGTCCGTCGGATGGGTCTCATTGTTGATGAGCACCAGCCGGTCTCCCAGATAATACTGGCGGAACCGCTTCGTCATATAGGCATCCAGATGGGTACCGATCACAAGGAGCATATCGGCTGCCTCCGTCTCATTGGCCACTTGAGTGACAATGCCGTTGTCCAGCATCTCTCCCGCCAGCAGGATGCCCGGCCGGATGGCTCCCTGGCACTCGTCGCAGTGGGGGATCCCGCGGGATTCCATGATATACTCCGGTGAAAACTCCTTCCCGCAGTTGGTGCAGGTATTCCGGAACATATTCCCGCAGACCTCGATCACGTTTTTAGAACCGGCTTTTCCGTGAAGGCTGCTGATGCTCCTGGTGGCCACCGTGACCCTGCCGCCCTCCTGCTCCTTCTGCCGTTCCAGGCGGGCAAGGGCGAAATGGGCCGGATTGGGCACGGCGTCGTTCCGGCGCTTCAATACTTCCTGCTTGTAAAATTTATAAAAAGGTCCGGGACGGCTGGTGTAAAAGGCCGTGCTTAAAAACTCCTCCGGCGAGACTCCGTACTCCGCCTCGATCTGATACGCGTAGGGCTCATCCCGGAAATAGGAGATGCCGGACTCCCGGATCATGCCCATCCCGCTGAATACCATGATCCGCCTGCTCTCCTCTATCATCTGTTTCAAAGTTTCATATGCCATAAGATCACTCCTTTTACGGCCTGTCTGCCGCAGGCTACTGCTATTATATACGATTTTCAGGGAATCTGAAAGTCCTTTTTCCAATTTCCGTCACAGAAAAAGGCTCCCCGCCTGATATACGGCCGTCGCCGCGGCCCAGGCCACCAGGATCTGGAAGACGGCCATCCCCAGGGTCCATTTGAGGGAATGGGTCTCCCGGCGGATGGTGCCGATGGCCGCCACACAGGGCGTATACAGCAGGCAGAACAGCATAAAACAGTAGGCGTTCAGGACTCCGAATCCCTGCGCTCCCAGCACGCCGGAAAAGGCCGCCATGCCTTCCACGGAATTGATGTTGCTGATCCCGAAGAGCACGGAGCAGCTGGAGACCACCACTTCCTTGGCGGAAAGACCGGAAAGAAGGGCCACGGCGATCTGCCACATCCCGAGACCTGCCGGAGCCAAAAACGGCACCAGGGCGCGTCCTATGGAAGCGCCGAAGCTCTCCGACACATCCGCGACCATTCCTCCCAGGTTGAAGTTCAGCAGGAACCAGAGGATGATGGAGGCGATGAAGATGGTGGTCCCCGCCTTGGTCAGATAGTCCTTGACCTTTTCCCATACGTAGATGGCGATGGTCCTGGCATTGGGCGTCTTGTATTCCGGAAGCTCGATGAGCAGAGCGTTCTCCAATTTCTTGGGCCGGATCTTATCCGCCAGAAGGGCGATGAGGATCGCCACCAGCACCCCGATCACATACAGGGAATACGCCGCGATCATGGCGTACTTGCCGAAAAACATGCTGGAAAACAGCAGGTAGACCGGAAGCCTGGCGGAACAGGACATGAAAGGCGTGACCAGGATCGTCCTCCTGCGGTCCTGTTCACTCTCCAGCGCCCTGGTGGCCATGACTGCCGGCACGGTGCAGCCGAACCCCAGGACCATGGGCAGGAACGCCTTTCCGGAAAGCCCCACCTTTCCCATGATCCCGTCCATGACGTAAGCCACCCTGGCCATATACCCGGAATCCTCCAGGAAGGCCAGCGCCAGGAACAGGATGAAGATATTGGGCAGGAAGGTCAGGATCCCGCCCACTCCGGCGATGATGCCGTCCACGATCAAGGATCTGAGCCATCCCGCGGCTCCCAGGTTTGTGAGGAGCAGGGAGATCTCTGCCGAAAACCACTCCAGCCCCATCTCAAAATATCCCTTCAGGAAATCCCCCACCGTAAAGGTCAGGAAAAACACAGCGGCCAGGATCACCAGAAAAATGGGCACACCGAGGACCCGGTGGGTCAGCCACTTGTCCGCCTTTTCCGTCAGGGCGGCCTTCCGTTCCTTCCCCACCATACACTCTTCCATGATCTCTTCTATGTAATCATATTTTTCATTGATGATCTGCTTCTCATAGGATCTGTCCAGCACGTCCGGAAGATCCAGGGGATATTCCGAACGTATCTCCTCGTCAAAATCCAGCTCCTTGATGGCCGTCCACCTGGTGCCGGCCTGGGGCCCGTACTGTTCCGAAAGAGCCTTCTGGATCTTGGCGATCTTTGCCTCAAGGCCTTTTGAATACGTCATCACCTGTCCGTGGGGCTCCTCCTCGCTGTGATGGACCACCGCATGGAGCAGCACCGAAAGACCCGTCCTCTTCCTGGCGGACACCGGCACGATGGGAACGCCGCCCAAAAGCTCCGGCAGCCGGTGCAGGTCGATCTCCATGCCCCGCTCCTCCACAATATCCATCATATTAAGGGCCAGGATCACCGGTTTTCCCAGCTCCAGAAGCTGCAGCGTCAGATACAGATTCCTCTCCAGAGAAGATGCATCCACCACGTTGATGATCACATCCACATCCTCTCCCATGACGCAGCGCCTGGATACTTTCTCCTCGATGCTGTAGGAAGTCAGGCTGTAGATCCCCGGCAGGTCGATGACCTTGATCTTCCGGTCCTTGTATCTCGCCTCGCCTTCCACCCTCTCCACCGTGACGCCGGGCCAGTTGGCCACCTTCAGGGTGGAGCCGGTCAGGGCGTTGAAGAGGGTGGTCTTCCCGCAGTTGGGATTTCCCACAAATCCCACGGTAATGCTCTTTCCGCTCATTCCTGCACCTCCTTCACCAGGATCCCGTCGGTGATGGGACGTCCCAGGGCCAGCCTGGTCCCCCGGACCCGGATGATGGAAGCGCCCCGCTTCTTTTTATTGAGTACGATGATCTTTGTCTTTTCATTGACTCCCAGTGCCTCCAGGCGCCTGGAAATGCTGTCCTTTACCTGCACCTGCTCCACCTGGTAGACAGCTCCGATCCTGCCTTCTGATAATGTCATATCTGTATCTCCTCTCACCAGCAAGCCCCGGAAACGGCAACTCCGCCTCCGGGGCTTTTCGACAATTATTGTACGCTAACTGATAATTTTTGTCAACAAAAAGTCAGGTCTGGTCTCTGCTCCCCGGCACCAGCCTGGCCCGGAAGAAGCGGCGTCGGACTTCCTTCAGGCTGAAGGGGACCAGCGGATAGATATAGCTCTTTCCGGCAATGGTCCTGTTGCACACCACCGCCAGCACAAAGAGCACCGTCCCCGCTGCAAATCCCCACAAGTTGAATATGGAAGTCAGGATCAGGAGGATCAGCCTCATGAACTTCAAGGCATACCCCAGCTCAAAGCTGGACTGGGTATAATTGGACAGGGCCACAAAGGCCATATACAGCATGGTCTCGCTGTTGAACCAGCCGGAATTGGCGGCAAACTCCCCCACCACCAGAGCCGCGATGACGCTCAAGGGCGTCGTCAGCATGCTGGGCGTATTGAGGGAGGCCAGCCTCAGCCCGTCGATGGCGAACTCCAGGATCAGAAGCTGCCAGATCAGAGGGATATTGACGGCCTCCTTGATCTCGATGAACTGGAAGCTGGCGGGGATCCACTCCGGATTCTGCATGAACAACAGCCAGAGAGGCGTCAGAAAGACTCCCAGCAGGGAAATGGCCATCCTGGACAGCCGCAGGTATGTGCCCGTCAGCGGCGGAAAGTAAAAATCATCCGCCTCCTCGATGATGTCGAACACCGAAGATGGCAGGATCATGGCCGCCGGGGAAGTATCCACCAGGATCACGATATTCCCCTCCAGCAGATGGGCCGCCGCCGTATCCGGCCGCTCGGAATATTTGAACTTGGGAAACGGATTATACCATTTGTACGGATAGATGCACTCCGCCAGACTCTCCTGGTTCATGGTCAGGGCATCTACCTTCAATTCCCGGATCCGTTTCTTGATCCTGTCTAAAAGCTCCGTATCCACCCGCCCTTCCATATAGCAGATGGCAATATCCGTGTGGGAGCTCTCCCCCGCCTGGGCGATCTCCACTGTCAGCTTCGGGTCCCGGATCCTTCTGCGGATCATGGCCGTATTGAAGATCAGCGTCTCCACAAAGCCATCCCTGGAACCGCGCAGCACCTTTTCCTTTCCCGGTTCCGACACGCTCCTGGCCGGATAAGTCCGGCAGTCGATGGTCAGAGCCGCGTCATATCCGTCGATAAAGAGGATCGTGATGCCCATAAGGAGCTGGACCTCGATCTGTTCCGGATCCCGCAGAAGCCCGATCTCTCCATAAGGAAGGTGCTTCTTGGAAAATTCATGGGCCTCCTTCGGAAAGTCCTCCTCTCCGACGGCGCACATATACTGAATGATCCTCTGAAGCACCTCATCTTTGGCAAATCCGTCCACGAAGTAGAAACAGGCCTGCCTGCCGCCGATCTTCATGATCCGGTATACCACATCAAAATTTTTATCTACCCGGAACCGTTTATGAAACTGTTTTATATTTTCTTCCAGGCTGGTGGAAATCTGAGTCTTATCCATTTTGTCTCCTTTCCGCAGTTTTCTGTACTAGTGTCTGCGGAAAAGGAATTTTTATACAGCCCTATTTCTGGCCGTAGTACGCATTGGCGCCGTGCTTGCGGAAATAGTGTTTATCCTGCACATACTGGACGGCAGGCTTCACGCCGGGATTCAAGGTCTCGGTGCGGACCGCCATCTTCGCCACTTCCTCCAGGACCACCGCGTTGTGGACGGCTTCGGCCGCATCCTTTCCCCAGGTGAAGGGGCCGTGGCTGGTACAAAGGACACCCGGCACCGCCATGGGATCTTTGCCCTCAAACGCCTCGATGATGACCTTTCCCGTATTCTTCTCATAGGCTTCCGCCACTTCCTCCGGCGTCAGCACTCTGGCGCAGGGGATCTCCCCATAAAAATAATCGGCATGGGTCGTCCCGTAGCAGGGGATCCCGCGGCCGGCCTGGGCCCAGGACGTGGCCCATTCAGAATGGGTGTGGACAACGCCGCCTATACCGGAAAAGGCTTTATACAGCTCCACATGGGTAGGCGTATCCGAGGAAGGGCGCAGGTTCCCCTCCACCACATTGCCGTCCAGGTCCACCACCACCATGTCCTCCGGCTTCATGGTCTCATAATCCACTCCGCTGGGTTTGATGACCACAAGGCCGCTTTCCCGGTCAATGCCGCTGACATTGCCCCAGGTATAGACTACCAGCCCCTTTTTAGGGAGCTCCATATTGGCTTCGTATACTTGTTCTTTTAACTGCTCTAACATAAGTCCTCCTTCCCCCGCTGCGGGGGATCGATCTCCGTATAACGGGAGTGCCGGCAGCAATGCCGGCACTTCCCCAGTCTCCAAAAGAGCTCTTATTCCTCTTCGCCGATCTCGTAATCGCAGCAGGTGCGGTCCGTCAGATAAGGCTTTACGCATACTTCTACGGCTTCCTTATGTCCCGGATGCACCTGGTAAGCCGCCAGTGCCTCCGCCGACAGGAACGTGCTGTCCAGCACGATATCCACGGAGCTGGTGGGCAGGGGAGAGGCGATCACCTTAACGTCGATGACACCGGCCGCAGCCGCCTGCACCTCTTTCAGCCGTCTTTCAAACTCTTCCGCCACGGAAGCTCTCTGCTCCGGAGACACCTCCGGTTTAAACTTCCAGCTCACTAAATGTCTGACCATAAAAGCGCTCCTCCTTATTTATTTGGAAAGAAATTCATGGATGCCCTTGGCTCCGGCCCGGCCTGCTTCCATGGCCAGGATGACCGTAGCCGCGCCTGTCACCGCGTCGCCGCCGGCGTATACGCCTTCCTTGCTGGTCTTGCCTGTCTCAGCCTCGGCCACGATGCACTTCCTCCTGTTGGTCTCCAGTCCCTCTGTGGTAGAGGAGATCAGAGGATTGGGTGAAGTACCCAGGGACATGATCACGGCATCTGCCTCGATCTCAAATTCAGAGCCTTCGATGGGCACCGGGCGCCTCCTGCCGGATGCATCGGGCTCGCCCAGTTCCATCCGGATGCACCGCACGCCGCGGACCCAGCCGTTCTCATCGGCCAGGATCTCCACCGGATTGGTCAGAAGATCGAAGATCACGCCCTCTTCCTTGGCATGATGGACTTCCTCCACTCTGGCGGGAAGCTCCGCTTCGCTCCTCCTGTATACGATATGGGTCTCAGCACCGAGACGCAGGGCCGTCCTGGCCGCGTCCATGGCCACGTTTCCGCCGCCTACCACAACGGCCTTCTTGCTCTCCGGCATGGGCGTAGCGTAATCGTCCAGTCTGGCCTTCATCAGATTGCTCCTGGTCAGGTATTCATTGGCGGAGAATACGCCGTTGGCATTCTCTCCGGGGATTCCCATGAACATGGGAAGTCCGGCGCCGGAACCGATGAAGACGGCGTCGAATCCCTCTTCGTCCAGCAGCTCGTCGATGGTCACCGACTTGCCCACGATCACGTCCGTCTCGATCTTGACGCCCAGGGATTTCACATTCTCCACCTCAGGCTTCACCACCGCATCCTTGGGAAGACGGAATTCCGGGATCCCGTATGTAAGCACGCCTCCGGCCTCATGAAGCGCTTCAAAGATGGTCACCTCATAGCCCAGCTTGGCCAGATCGCCGGCGCAGGAAAGGCCGGAAGGACCGGAACCGATGACCGCCACTTTCTTTCCATTGGGCTCCGCCGTCTTCTTGGGACGGATTCCGTGCTCCCTGGCCCAGTCCGCCACGAACCGCTCCAGCTTGCCGATGGAGACTGGATCGCCCTTTTTGCCGCGGACGCACTTGCCTTCGCACTGGCTCTCCTGAGGGCATACACGGCCGCACACGGCGGGCAGGGAAGTGGATTCGGAGAGGATCTGGTATGCCGCCTCGAAATCTCCCTCTACGATCTTGCCCACAAATCCGGGAATATCAATGGATACGGGACATCCCTGGACGCACATGGGCTTCTTGCACTGAAGGCATCTCTTTGCCTCCTCCATGGCCTCCTCCTGGTTATAGCCCAGGCAGACTTCCTCAAAATTGGCTGCCCGCACCAGGGGAGCCTGCTCCCTTACGGGTACTCTCTTTAATCCTTCCATTATTCGTCACCTCCGCAATGTCCGCATCCGCCGTGATGGGTCTTTCCTTCCTGGAACTTCAGAAGGGCTCTTCCCTCTGCCGTCTTGTACATGGCCTGACGCTTCATGGCTTCATCAAAATCAACCTTATGTCCGTCAAACTCCGGCCCGTCCACGCAGGCGAACTTCACTTCGTCTCCCACGGTCAGACGGCAGGCGCCGCACATACCGGTGCCGTCCACCATGATGGGATTCATGCTGACAACGGTGGGGATGTTGTATTTCTTCGTGGCCAGGCAGGTAAACTTCATCATGATCATGGGACCGATCACGACGCAGTGGTCATAAGTCTTTCCTTCCTCATAAAGAGCGTCCAGACGCTGGGAACCATTGCCCTTGAAGCCGTAGCTGCCGTCGTCTGTACACATATACAGGTTTTCCGCCACCTCGCGCATGGCGTCCTCATAGATCAGGAGATTTTTGCTCCTGGCGCCGATGATGACGTCGGCTCCAACGCCGTGCTCATGGAGCCATTTCACCTGGGGATATACCGGCGCGGTGCCGACGCCGCCGCAGATGAACAGGATCTTTTTCTTTTTCAGCTCTTCGATGTCTTCGTATACCAGATCGGAAGGCCTTCCAAGAGGACCTACGAAATCCAGGATCGAATCTCCCGCCTTAAGCTCCGCCAGCTGATGGGTAGACGCCCCGATGGGCTGGAACACAATGGTAATGATCCCCTTCTCCCTGTCATAATCCGCAATGGTCAGAGGGATCCTCTCTCCCTTCTCGTCCAGCCTGACAATGATAAACTGCCCCGGCAGACAGGACTTCGCAACACGCTTCGCTTCCACATCCATCAGAATGATATTCTCCGCAAGATGCTCCGCTCTCAGAATCTTGAACATGTCCTTTCCTCCTTAATTTTTCCTCCTGCATGCCGAGATCTTTCGTACATGCCATCTCATTCATTTTAGCACTGTATCTGCTCCTTTTCAACATGAAATTCCGGGAAAAGGAAATCCCGTTTAGGGGGATCCGGACCCTCCGCGCCGCCGCCAAAAAGCAGGTTTTCCCGCCGAAGCTCCTCCACTGGGAAACGTCTTCGGGCCGGATCTTCCGGGAAGGAGCTTCCCGGAGACCGGGGATCTCCGCCCGCGGCGGGCCGCATAAGCGTCAAACTTTCAAAATTTTACCCCAACCCTTGAAAAGAGTCAAAAATACCGGACCTCCCAAAGGAGGCCCGGTAGGATACCGTGCTTAGAACAGGCCGCCGGTCAGTGCGCTGGCCATCCCGCTTCCGATGATCTGAAGGAAGATCCAGGCCGCCACATTGGACACAACCATATTCACCACAAAAGTCAGGAACAGCTGCCATACTCTCTTGTTCTTATCCTCTGCCAGGAAAGCTTCCATGGAAACCGGGATGAAGAAATAGGAAAGCAGGGTTCCGGCCGAATAGATGAACATGATAAGACCCATGGCAAAACCGCTGCTGACAGGAAGGATCAGCACGAACAGAGCCGTCACGACCGTGAAAGGCATCTGCGCCACTGCCTTCGCCGCCGCGGCTCCCAGTCCCTGGGAATAGGTCATGGGCTTCTTGGCGACCGCCTTGGCAAACGCCATGGCCACAGCTCCCCATACTGCCAGGATCGCTGCTCCCAGGATCAATGCCATAAAGAAGGCCAGGGGCGTATTGATAAGAGTGATATAGCCGCCGGTCAGCCCGTTCATCTTAAGGCCCATAAACAGGAAGATCAGGGAAAACAGGATCGCCTGGATCCCCAGAAGTCCCCAGAGTACCGGCGCCTTGGGATTGACCGTCATACCGGACAGGGTCTCTGCCGGCTTCTTGTAAGCGCCTACGATGCTTCCCCAGAGCTCCTTGAAATAGATCCCCGCCGCGCCGGGCTGTTTCGGAGCCTGAGGCTGCGGCTGGGGCTGTCCGTAAGGCTGGCCCTGCTGCCCGTAAAACTGGCCCTGGTTCGGCTGCCCGTAGGGCTGACCCTGCTGCCCGTAAGGCTGGCCCTGGTTCGGCTGCCCATAGGGCTGACCCTGCTGCCCATAAGGCTGGCCCTGGTTCGGCTGTCCGTAAGGCTGACCCTGCTGCCCATAAGGCTGGCCCTGATTCGGCTGTCCATAGGGCTGACCCTGCTGCCCGTAAGGCTGGCCCTGATTCGGCTGCCCGCTCTGGGTCTGGCAGGTGCATACTTCACCTTCCTGCAGCGGTCTGCCGCAGTTGCTACAAAACTTTGCCATGATCTTTTCCTCCTTAAAGGTTCCCGTTTCGGGATGATTTAAAATATATTTCTTTCTTTATAAAACAGCTCAGAACATCGCGCCCATGGCTTGGTTGTCGATCTTCCACGCCGGGATGAACAGGAATTTCTTAGACGACTTCACCACTGCCATATCGATCTCTTCCGTCTGGCTCATTCCCATGACTTCCGCGCTCAGCTCTATGGTGATGTTCTTTCTGGTGAGTCCGTCGTCTCCCACATAGGCCTCGCCCTCCGACACCTTGGAGATCTTGATGTCCACAAAGCCTCCCACCGCGCTCAGCATATCGGAGCCCTCCCCGGAAGCCTCCGACAGGAACTCGGATTTGGACATATAGCCGTCGTCCCCTTCTTCTCCCCAATAGATGCTGTCATACACTTTTTCCCAGTCTCCATCCAGGAAACCGTCAAAGAACTGGTCCACAGGCGCCATGGGACTGCTGCTCTTCACCGCGATATATACGCCGGCTCCGATCAAAGCCGCAAGGACGATCAGGACCACCGCGATGATGATGCCTTTTTTCTTCTTCCTGGGCTTCTGCGCAGGGCCCGGCTGGGCATACCCCTGCCCGTAAGGACTCTGGCCGCCGCCGTAGGGCTGCGAAGCCTGGCCTCCCGGATTCCAGCCTCCATAAGGATCTGTCCGGCCTCCCACCTGGCTTCCCTGACTCCAGTCCCCGTAGGGGTCCGTCTGGCCTCCTGCCTGGTTTCCCTGGCTCCAGCCTCCATAAGGGTCCGTCTGGCCGCCCGCCTGGCTTCCCTGGCTCCAGCTACCGTAGGGATCTGTCTGGCCTCCTGCCTGGCTTCCCTGGCTCCAGCCGCCGTAGGGATCTGTCTGGCCTCCTGCCTGGCTTCCCTG
>CAJFUL010000017.1 GCA_904420245.1 Candidatus Paralachnospira avium | reverse complement strand
TTCGTGGTCAATGAGTCGGGATAAGCACCAGAAACGCCCTGTTTTCAGGGATTTCCTGTGTTGTCCTTATTATAACTCACTCACATGCCCTGGACGATGCCTCCCGTCAGGGACAAAAGCTCCTGATCCGTCACCTGCACCACCAGCCCTTTATAGCTGTCGGTGGTGATGTCCGCCTTCAGGATCTCGATCTCGTACTCCTTCACCTCTCCGTCGGCACAGCAGCGGATCACCGCCGGCCCCAGCTCCACATCCTGCATATATCCCACCGGGACCGCGTTCTCATAAGCCAGCTCTCCCTCCGCCATGCGGCCGAATACCCCGGCTTCCGTATTTTTTTTGATGGTGCCCATATGGCTTCCGCCATAGATGATGGTCCCCAGCAGAGAACCGGGAGTTCCGGACTGTCCCCGCACCACGTCCTGGATCTTGGCATGCTCCAGGTCGCCTCCCGATACTTCCAGCCGTTTTCCCGTGTCGCTGTCGCTCATGGCGTGCCCCAGGGCTCCGAACCGTCCGTTTTCATCCACATACGTGAGGGTCCCTATGCCCTGAGCGTCGTCCCGGACCCAGATCCCCGCCTTTATGGATCCGTCCTCCGTCCGGACCGTGTCCACCTCCGTCTCCAGGATCTCTCCCTCCCGCCGGATCGTCAGGGCGCAGCTGCCCTCTCCGCAGCCTGAGATCTCGGAGATCAGCGCCTCCTTGTCCGGCACCGCTCTCCCATTGGCCTCCAGGATATAATCTCCCGACTGGACCACACCATAAGCCGGCTCCAGCTGGTTCCCCTGACCGTCGGTGATGGTGCCGGTGCCCACCACCATGACTCCGTCCGTTTCCAGGTAGAGACCGATGGACTCGCCTCCCGGTATCACCGATTTGGCTTCCACCACCTCCACATCGACGCTGCGCAGGGGCAGCCACCCAAACAGCTTCAGATCCATGTCATAGCTGCCGGCGGCAGTCCCCTCCACCGTGAAGGCCTGGTCCCCGCTTATGCGCACGGCGCCCTCCGGGATATTGGAAGCGCCGCTTAAGACCACTTCTTCATTTTCCGTCTGAGCCGTGGTCCCCCAGGGCAGGGAAAAACGGAAGGTCCCTTCTTCCCCCACGACCACGTGGATCCGCTCCGGCACCTGGTTCCGGATATAATAGTAAGAAAACAAACAGGTAAAAAGGATCATAAACCAGATCAGCCGGATCAGCAATTGCCGGTACTTCTGTTTCCTCGTCATGGCGCGCCTCCCAATTTTTTTATCTTTCCTCTCTATTATGGAGCAAAAAAACCGAGGCCATGCAAAGTCCTTCTCCGGGAAAAATTCCCACAAAAACGGCGATCCCGCAGGACCGCCGTTTTTATCCTTTAAATCTGTTTTTTATACGCTTCCGCCAGCCGCTTTAGTTCCCTGGCATTCTGCTCTGCCGCCGCCGTATCTCCCAGGAGCCGGACCAGCTCGCCGATCTGCTCCTCCTCATCCAGCTGGGTCACCGTGGTGATGGTGCGTCCGTCCCGCGCTTTTTTCTCGATCTTATAATGACAGTCCGCCATGGCCGCGATCTGAGGCAGATGGGTGATGCAGATCACCTGATGATTTTTGGCGATGGCGGCCAGCTTTTCCGCCACCCGCCTGGCCGTCCTGCCGCTGATCCCGGCATCGATCTCGTCAAAGATCAGCGTATCGATCTCATCGGTATCGGCCAGGACAGCCTTTACCGCCAGCATGATCCTGGAAAGCTCGCCGCCGGAAGCCACCTGAGCCAGGGGCTTTAAATCCTCTCCCGGATTGGTGGAGATCAAAAACTCTGCCTCGTCATATCCGTCGGGTCCCAGCTTCTCCTTCCTGGAAAATTCCATGGAAACCTGGACCTCCAGAAAATTCAGGTCCACCAGAGCCGTCCGGATGGATTCCGTCAGATGGAGGGCCTCCTCCTTCCGGATGCGGGAAAGCTCCCCGGCCAGGGAAAGGGCCTCCTCCTCCGCAGCCTGATAAGCCTTTTCCGCCTCCTCTTTTCTCCGGTCAAAGGCCAAAAGCTGCTGCTGCCGCTCCTTACAGGCTTCCAGAGTCTCCATCATCTCTTCATAAGTCTCTCCGTATTTGGACTGGAGGTTATGGAGGATATCCAGCCGTTTCTCGATCTCCAAAAGCTCTCCCTCGTCAAATACCAGCTGCTGGCCATAGTCCCGCACCGTCCGGACCAGATCGTCCAGAAGAGCCTCCGCGTCCATGGCCTGGGATAAGAGCCCGGAAAGCTCCTCGTCATATCCGGAAACCTCCGAAAGCTCCCGGACGGCCCGGCCCAAAAGCTCTCCTGCTCCTCCGTCTCCGTCCAGAAAAGCCTCAGCCTTTCCCACCGCCAGAGCGATCCTCTGTCCTCCCGCCAGAAGGCGGCGGCGGCGCTCCAGCTCTTCCAGCTCTCCCGCCTTCAGGCCGGCTCCCTGAAGCTCTCCGATCTCATATTCCAGAAAAGAAAGCTCCCGGAGCCTCTCCTCCTCCCCGATCTGATAGGAGGCCAGCTCCCGTTTCGCCGCCTCGTAGGCCTGATACGCTTCCCGCATCTTTTCCTTTGCAGAGCCTTCCCGGTATCTGGCATAGGCATCCAGGATCTCCAGCTGCTTTTGCTTTTGGAGCAGGGACTGATGCTCATGCTGTCCGTGTATATCGATGAGGAGGCCTGTCACTGCCCGCAGCTTCGACACCGTCACCGTCTCGTCGTTGATCCTGGATATGCTCCTTCCCTGGGTCATCCGCCTGGCGATGAGGAGCATCCCCTCCTCGTCCGGCTCTGCGTCAAGGGCCGCCAGGGCTTCCTTCTTTTCCCGGCCGGACACCTGGAACAAAAGCTGCGCGCCGGCGGCCTGTTCTCCCCGCAGCAGGCTCCTGCCGCTCCTTACTCCCAGGGCCATATTGACCGCATCGATGAGGATGGACTTTCCGGCGCCGGTCTCGCCGGTCAGCACATTCAGCCCCTCTCCCAGGCTCACGTCTGCCTCGTCGATCAGCGCCACGTTTTTCACGTGCAGGTTCAGTAACATAGGAGCCTCCTTCCTCAGACGGACATGATCTTGCGCAGTTTCTCCATGACGATGATGGTATCGTCCACACTGCGGACCGCGCACATGATGGCGTCGTCTCCCGCGATGCAGCCGACGATCTCGTGGAGCCTCAGGGCGTCCAGCGCCGCCGCCACCGCCATGGCCATCCCCGGCACCGTCTTCACCACCAGGATATTCTGGGCCATATCCATGGACACAAAACCGTCCCGCAGGATCCGGATATACTTGTCGTTCAGACTGGTGTCGGACTTGTGGAGCACCACATACTTCTGCCGTCCTCCTTCCACCGCCACCTTAGTCAGCTTAAGCTCCCGGATATCCCTGGACACCGTGGCCTGGGTCACCTTGAACCCGGCCTCGTTGAGCCTGGCCGCCAGCTCTTCCTGGGTCTCAATGTCATATTTTCCGATCAATTCCACGATCTTACTGTGACGCTCGATCTTCATACCGGCTTCCTCCTGTCTATTCCGCCGACATCTTCCGGCGGAGGGTCTCTAAAAATCCGATCTTGCTGAGTTTCAGGATCTTTGTCGTCCGCTCCGCTTTTTCAATCTCGATATAATCCCCCGGCCGCAGGACATACTGGCTGTCGCTGTCAAAGCCCACCAGGGCGTTTCCCGCCGGCCGCCCGGCCGGAGCCGCCAGCTCCAGCTTGATCCTGCTCTTATCGGAAAACACGATGCTCTTGTTGAGCATCCCGTGGGGAGCCACCGGCGTCAGTAAGAGCAGGGAGGCCGTCGGCTCCACGATGGGCCCGCCCACGGAAAGGTTATAGGCCGTGGACCCGGTGGGCGTGGCCACGATCATCCCGTCCGCCGCGTAGGAGCTCAAAAATTCCCCGTCCACATAGACCTTGAACCGAATGATCTTAAAGCCGGATTCCCGGCCCACCAGCACGTCGTTCAGGGCCATATCCTCACAGGGCTCCTCCCCTCTGCGCCAGACGGTCCCCTTTAGCATCATCCGTTCCTCCACTCCGGCAGGCCCCCGCTCCAAAAGCTCCGTCAGCCCGGAAACTGCCTGGTGGACATCCAGCTCCGCCAGATACCCCATGGTACCCAGATTGACTCCCAGGAGAGGGACGTCCCTGCCCCCTAGCTTCCTGGCCGCCTGGAGGATGGTCCCGTCTCCTCCCAGCACCAGGACGCAGTCCGTACCCTCCGGAATGGGTCCCTCCAGGACGCAGGTCCTTCCCCTGCTCTCCAAAAACCTCCGGATCTTCTCCGTAACCTGGAGTTCCGGATCTTTCTGCCTGTTTGTGATCACGTAAAATCGGTTCATGTCAGTTCCTCATGGGCCGTTTCCACCACCTGCTCCGGGAAGAGTTCCTCCCCGCAGTCTCCGGCCTTCCTCAAGTGGAGCAGATACTCGATGTTCCCTTCCGGTCCCTTGATGGGGGAATGATCCAGATGAAGTCTGGAAAAGCCCAGCTCTCCGGCACATTCCATCACCTTCCGGATCACCTCCAGATGGACGGCGGGATCCCGGACCACGCCTTTCTTCCCCACCTTTTCCCGGCCCGCCTCGAACTGGGGCTTGATGAGGCAGACCACCTCTCCTCCCTCTTTCAGAAGCTCCCGCACGGGAGGAAGCACCTTGGTCAGGGAAATGAAGGATACGTCTATGGAAACAAAATCCACCTGTTCCCCGATGTCCTCCGGCGTCACATAGCGGATATTGGTCTTTTCCATGCAGACTACCCGTTCATCCTGCCGCAGCTTCCAGGCCAGCTGGCCCCTGCCCACATCCACCGAATAGACTTTTACGGCTCCGTTTTGCAGCATACAGTCGGTGAACCCCCCCGTGGATGCTCCCACATCCATGCAGACCCGGCCCTCCAGAGAGAGGCCGAAACGGCTCACCGCCTTTTCCAGTTTGAGGCCTCCGCGGCTCACATACGGAAGCGTATGGCCCCGCACCTCGATGCGGACATCCGGGGAAAACGAAGCCCCTGCTTTATCCTCTTTCTGCCCGTTTACGAAGACGATGCCCTCCATGATCATGGCCTTTGCCTTCTCTCTGGAAGGAGCAAAGCCTCCGGAAACCAGCAATACATCCAGTCGTTCCTTCATATTTCTTTCCCTTTCCAGACGTTTAAGATCTCGTCCGCGATGGAACCGGCATCCAGCTTCAAAAGCTTCCGCAGCGTACTCACGGCTCCATGCTCCACAAACCGGTCGGGGACCGCCTTCTTTAAGACCTTCATCCCGTTTCCCATCCCGTTGCAGTAGGAAGCCACCGCTTCTCCGTAGCCTCCCGCTTCCACATTGTCCTCCATGGTCACCGCCAGGCTGTGTCCACGGGCGAGACGGTCCAAAAGCTCCGTATCCATGGGCTTCACGAACCGGACGTTTACCAGCGTGGGAGAAAGCCCCTGCTCCCGCAGAAGATCCCGGACCTGGAGAGCCGTCTCCACCATATCTCCCACGGCCAGCAGGGCGATCTCCTTTCCCTCGGTGAGGATCTCGCTCCTTCCCAGCCGGATGGGCGCATGGCACTCCTTCAGGCCGGACCAGGCTGTCCCTCTCGGATACCGGATGGCAAAAGGCTTTCCGCAGGAAAGTCCAAACTCCAGTCCGCTCCTCAGTTCATACTTATTCTTGGGCGCGAAGACCACCATGCCGGGCATGCTGCTCAGATAGGACAGATCGAACACTCCGTGATGGGTCTCTCCGTCGTTGCCCACCAGACCGGCCCGGTCCACGGCAAAGACCACGGGAAGCCCCTGGAGACAGACGTCGTGGAGGATCTGGTCATAAGCCCTCTGGAGGAAGGAAGAATACACCGCCACCACCGGCTTTAAGCCTCCTGCCGCCATCCCGGCCGCGAAGGTGACCGCGTGCTCTTCGGCGATGCCCACGTCATAGAGCCGATTCGGATAGAGGACGCCGAACTTCTTCAGTCCCGTCCCCTCCGGCATGGCCGCCGTCACCGCCACGATGCGCGCGTCCTTCTCCCCCAGCCTGCAGAGCGTATGGGAAAAGGCCTCTGTATAGGAGATCCCGGTCTTTGCCTCCAGAGGCTTCCCGCTCTCCACATCAAAGGGACCGACTCCATGGAACCGGACCGGGTGCCGCTCCGCCGGCTGATAGCCCTTTCCCTTCTTCGTCTTCACATGGATCAGGATAGGGCGGTCGATCTTTTTGGCCTCTTTAAAGATCCGTACCATGGTGGCGATGTCGTGGCCGTCGATGGGTCCCACATAGGTGATGTCCAGATTTTCAAAAAACATCCCCGGCACCATGAACTGTTTCAGCACCATCTTGGCCTGGCTGATATTTTCCACCAGAGAGTCTCCCACGCCGGGGACTCTGGACAGCCCCCGCTTCACATCCCGTTTCAGATTGTTGTAGCCGGCTCCCAGACGGATCCTGGACAGATAACGGGAAAAGCCTCCCGTGCTCTCGGAGATGGACATATTGTTGTCGTTGAGGACGATGATGAAATTGCTCTTAAGCCTGGAGGCGTTGTTCAGGGCCTCATAGGCCATGCCGCCGGAAAGAGCGCCGTCCCCGATGACGGAGACCACCGTATGATCCTCTCCCAGCCGGTCCCTGGCCTCCACCAGTCCCAGCCCCGCCGATATGGAGGTGGAGCTGTGTCCCGTATCGAAACTGTCATAGTCCGATTCCCGCCTCTTGGGAAATCCGCTCAGGCCTCCATACTCCCTGAGGGTATCGAACGCCTCCCGCCTGCCCGATAAGAGCTTATGGGTGTAGGACTGATGGCCCACGTCCCAGACGATCTTGTCCTTCGGCAGCTCCAGAGCCAGATGGAGGGCCATGGTCAGCTCCACCACGCCCAGATTGGAAGCCAGATGGCCTCCGTGCTCGCTGACTTTTTGGATCAGGAATTCCCGGATCTCCTGCGCCAGGGCCGGATACTGGCCCGGATCCAAAGCCTTCAGATCCTCCGGACATTGAATATTCTCTAACATGTGCACATCATCCCTTTATTTTTCTCTGGCGGTCAGCTCCATCAAAAGCCGGTTCAAAAACTCATTTTTCACCGGCAGCGCCGACAAGGTCTCCACGGCCCGCCTGGAATAGAACTCCGCCTTTTCCTCCGCCGCTCCGATGCCCCAGAGGGAAGCAAACGTGGTCTTTTCATTTCTCATATCGCTTCCCACAGGTTTTCCCAAAACTTCCGCGGTACTGACCACGTCCAATATATCATCCCGGATCTGGAAGGCCAGCCCCACGTCGGAGGCCGCCTGCTCCACCGCCTTCACCTGTTCTTCGTCCGCTCCTCCCAGAATGGCTCCGATCATCATGGAAGCCTCCAGGAGAGCCCCTGTCTTCAGACGGTATATGAAATCCAGCATATCGGCCGGGATCGGCTTTCCCGTCATCTCCACGTCCGCCGTCTGGCCGCCGATCATCCCATAGATCCCGGTCTTTCGGGCCAGGATCCCGATGCAGCGCCCCACGGCCGCCGGACGGTCTGTGGCAGCAAAGGCGCCGGCCGCCGTCTCAAAGGCATAGATCATCAGGCCGTCCCCGGCCAGGATCGCCATATCCTCGCCGTAGGATACCCAGGTGGTCTTCTTCCCGCGCCGGTACTCGTCGGCGTCCATGGCCGGAAGATCATCGTGCACCAGAGAGGAAGTATGGATCATCTCGATGGCCGCCATGAAAGGCGCCAGCTCCGGC
The DNA here is from genome assembly GCA_904420245.1 of Candidatus Paralachnospira avium. Classification (GTDB taxonomy): domain Bacteria; phylum Bacillota; class Clostridia; order Lachnospirales; family Lachnospiraceae; genus Lientehia; species Lientehia avium. Next base: position 40,702 of record CAJFUL010000017.1, on the reverse strand, counting down.
CCCTCCGCGCCGAAAAGGCGGCAGCACTCCCTCATGAGCAGAGGGCGGAGCCGCTTGCCTCCCGCCAGCACACTGTAATTCATGGCAGAGAGCACCGTCTTCTGATAGCCCTCTTCCTCCGGCAGATAGCGGCGGATGATCGCTTCCGTCTCCTCTGTCCGTATCCGAAGCTCTTCCTTAAAATTCATGGCCGTCCTCCAAGATCTTCAGTTTTTTTTCTGCCTCGTCGATGCTCCCCCGGCACCGGCTGATGAGGGAAAGTCCCTCTTCATAGAGAGTGAATGACTCCTCCATGGACAGTCCGTCCCCTTCCAGCTTCCCGATGATCTCATCCAGCCTGGAAAAGGCCTCTTCCAGCTTTATCGGTCTTTCTTCCATAATTCCTCCTTGCCGGGCCTCACGCCTGTCACCTGTACATCCACGATTCCGTCCGAAAGCCACAGCTTCAAGTGTTCTCCCACCGCCGTCTGAGCAGCGGATGAGAGGCGGCCTCCGTCCTCCCTGGTCACGAAGGCATAGCCCCTGGTGATCTTCTCCAGAGGCGAACAGCCTTTGAGCCGCTGCGCGTAGAGCGCCAGCCGGTTTCCCGCCCGCTCCACCTTCTGTTCCATGGCGGTCCGCATCCGGTCCTCAAAGCTGTCCAGAGACTGTCTGTAACCGGCCGCCTGGATATCCGGACGGAACTTGGACAGCCTCAGGCAGCGGTTCTCAAGGGCCTGTCCATACGCATCCATGCGCCGTCTCATGGCCGCAGAGAGCCTCCGCCTCCGCTCTTCCTCTTCCTTTCGGAAATCCTCATAGGAATAGACCGCCAGCTCCGCCGCCGCCGAGGGGGTCGGTGCCCGCAGGTCCGCCACAAAATCCGCAATGGTAAAATCCGTCTCATGCCCCACCGCCGAGATCACCGGCACGGAACAGTCAAAGATAGCCTGAGCCACGATCTCCTCATTGAAGGCCCACAGATCCTCGATGGAGCCGCCGCCTCTTCCCACGATCATACAGTCCACTCCGTACTGTTCCAGGGCTTCGATCCCGGCTGCGATGGTCTCAGCCGCTCCCTCTCCCTGCACCCTGGCCGGATACAGCACCAGCTGGACATACGGATTTCTCCTGCCCGCCACGTTTACGATGTCCCGGATGGCGGCTCCCGTCTGGGCCGTCACGATGCCCAAGGTCCGGATATATCTGGGAATGGGCTGCTTGTACTCCGGGGCGAAAAGCCCCCGGTCCGAAAGCTCCTCCTTCAGGGCCGCAAACCGTTCATAGAGACTTCCAACGCCGTCCAGGACCACTTTTCTGGCGTAGAGCTGGTACTTTCCGTCCCTCTCGTAGATGTTGACGGAGCCGGTCACCACCACCTGCTGCCCCTCCTTCAAGGTAAAGGAAAGTCCGCCTCTGTTCCCCGCGAACATCACCGCCTGCAAAAGGGCCGTCCTGTCCTTCAGGGTGAAGTAGATATGTCCCGACGGATGGTATTTGCAGTTGGAGACCTCTCCCCTGACAGAAATAGAGCCCAGCAGATAATCCTGGGCAAACATATTTTTCACATAGGCATTGACTTGTCCCACCGAATAGATGCTCTGCCCCATGGCATCAGCTCTCCGCCACCAGCTTGGCCAGGATCCCGTTCACAAAGGAAGGAGAATCGTCTCCGCCGTATTTGCGCGCGATCTCCACCGCCTCATTGATGGCCACTTTCTCCGGCACCGAATCCTCATGGCGCATCTCATAGAGAGCCAGCCGCAGGATCGTCAGATCCACCTTGCTCATCCTGCCGGTCTTCCAGCCCCTGGCCACCTCATTGAGCTTCTCATCCAGCTCCGGCACCAGGCGGTAGATGTCCTCCACCTTGTCTCTCATATAGATCCTGTCCTTTTCCTCCAGGGGATCCAGCTCCTCCAGGTATAATCCCACCTGTTCCCTGAACTCTTCCTCCGTTCCGAAAAATTCCCGGCGGAACAGCATCCGGAACACATGCTCCCGCAATTCACGTCTGCTCATGGTTTCCTCCAAAAAAAGGGTGCACAGAAACGGCACCCTTTTCAGTTCTTCCTATCTGGTCTTGTCAATATTCACGCCGGCGATCTTCACATTCACATCGATCACCGAAAGTCCTGTCATATTTTCTATGGCTGTCTTGACCCGATCCTGCACCTGGGCACATACATCGGGGATGCTGTATCCATATTCCATGGTCAGCGTCAGCTCCACCGATACGGAAGTGTCCAGCACATCCACCTTGACTCCCCTGGACAGGTTCTTCATCCCCAGCTTGCCGATCAGCTCCTTGGTGATGTTCCCCGCCATGGATGCAACTCCCTCTACCTCTGTGGCCGCCAGACCGGCAATGATCGCGACTACCTCATCTGCAATCTGGACTTCACCGATGGTCTCCTTGCCATGATGCAGGGTGTGGGTATTTCTGTTTTCATATTCCACTGCCGCTACCTCCTGTATCTTAAAAATTCATGCTTTGCCTGTTATTATAGCAAAAAGCCGAATAATTATCAAGCCGTATGTCAGCCTTTACTGATCCAGATCCATCAGAGTGATGACCACGTCCGACGCTTCCACCTCGGCCTTGCGCTTGACGATGTCCTCGATCTGGGCTCTCTGGGCATCGGTCAGCTCCGTCATCCCCACCACCACGTCCACCGTATCTCCGTTTATGCAGACCACGGAACCGGTAAAGCCCTTGGCCCCCAGAAGCGTCTCCGCGGCATTCTCCTTCTCCGCCGTCTCGGTAAGGGCGATCATCTGGTTCACGGCTTCCTGTTTCTGCTCCTCGGAAATATTGGTGTTGTTGATGACTTCCATCAAGGTCTCCTGATTGCGGCTCCTGACCTGTTCCCTGGAAAGCTGGGCCTGGGAGACATAGCTTGCCACTGCCGTCCCGCCTGTCAGGACCGCCTCGCCGGGCACGCCGGAGCCGGCCTCCGTCTCCTCTGCCTGCGTCTCTCCCTCCTGGGTCTCCTCTCCTGCTTCCTCCTGGCCCTCTTCCGCCGTATGTATGTCCGTAAGGGCCTGGTTCTCCGCCAGGATATCCTCCTGGGAAATGTCCGAAAGCCCGGCGGCCACTGTCTCTTCTCCGGCGCTCCCATCGGCCTGGGCTTCCTGCTCCCCGCCGGGGAATTTGAATTTTCCGGCATAGCTTAAGTATCCGGCCACAGCGATCATCACTGCCAGCAGAGTTAAGATGATTTGGTTTTTCTTCACGATTCGCTTCACAGTACCGCTCCTTTTTAAGATTCTTCTACTCTCTTTAATACTTTAATTTTATGTGGAGGCAGGTCAAATAATGCTTCCAGGGCCCCGGATATTTCGGCTTTTACCGTCCCGTCCCCGCCTCCGTCCGCCGAGACCACGGCCCCTGTCACCTTCGGACACAGCTCCTTGGTCACATAGGGACTGTCGCCGCTTCCGGAAAGCACGGTCTGGGACGAGTAGCTCCGTTCCTCGGTGAGTCCTTCCCCTCCTTCGCTGTCCGTCTCTCTCACCGTCCTCTCCTCATCGGAAGCGTCGGTCTGGAGGACCACTTCTCCGCCGGATTCCACCGTGAGCATCACCTCCACCTGTCCGGCTCCGTCGATGGACGAGAGGATCTCTTCCACCTGTTTTTCCAACTCCCGCGCGTATTCCATGGCCTCACTGCGGCCGCCGCTTTCCTGGACCCCGGTCTCCGGAGCGCTGTCCGCCGGATCTTCTCCCTGATCCACCGGGATCCCGATGACTAAAAGCAGGATGCCGGCCAGGAGGAGCAGGAGCCATGTTTCTTTCTTGATCTTTTTCAGTTTTTCCATAAGCCTCCCTCCTTCCCGCTACCGGACGCTCACCTGCTCCTCCCCGATCCCCAGATAAGAGGCCAGGGCAGACCGGAGCTCTCCGTTTTCCGCCTGTTCCCTGTAGCTTGCATCCTCATCCAGGATCTGGACCTTTTTCCTTTCCACGGCGATCTCCCCCTCCTCTCCGGAGGGCTCCCCGGACGCCGCCGCCCGAAGGATCTGCCCAAACGTCCCGCTTTCCGGATCGCCGTCGATCTCCACGGAAACGGCCACTTCCCCAAATCCCTGCCGGGAAAGGGCTTCCGCGGCTCCTCTGGAAAGCTCGTCTTCGTACTGGCGGATCATCTCCTCCTCATACTCTTCTCCCATGAGCGCCAGCTCCTCCCTGAACCGGTCTTCCCTGGCCGAGGACTCAAAGCCCTGTTCCAGCTCCTCCATGACCTCATCCAGATGAAAGAGATTCCCCACCGGTTCCAGCACCACCAGGAGCAGGACCATCCCCATAAAGTACCGGACATACTTGGCATAAGTCTTTTCCGGCAGCAGCTTTAAGATCAGGGACATGAAGATCAGGCAGACCGCGATGTTCAAGACCCATTGATAGATTCCAGAAAGCATCTCCCCTCCTATATCTGCACAGACGTGGAGGCGCAGAGGATCCCCACCGTCAGCAGGAACATCCCGATGGAAACGGCGGTGACCTTGAGGAGCAGCCTGGCTCCTCCCGCCACCCCCGCCAGACATTCCGTCACCCGCTCATCCGCCACCGGCTGGAGCAGGGCCGCCGCCCCGTGGTGCATCACCGTGATCACCGCCAGCTTCAAAATGGGGAGGAGGCCCAGGATCACCAGGACCACCAGAGCCGCCGCCCCAATGCTGTTTTTGATGAGTCCGGCCGTCCCGGTCACCAGGCTGGCGGCCGCTCCCGCGCTGCCTCCTATGCCGGGAATGGCGCTCAAGACCTTGGTCACCGTTCCGGTCTTTACGGAATCCGCCATGGGAAGCACCAGGCTCTGGACCGTCCCGATCCCGATGATAAACCCGGCCAGCGTCTTGATCCCCCATCCCAAGAGCAGCTCCAGGAGCTCTGTGAGCTTGGTCAGGATCTCTTCTTTCGAGATATGTCCCACCAGGGACAGGACCACATACACCTGGATCCCCGGAAGAAAGAGATTCTGGAACATCCACTGGCAGACGCTGATGGCAGCCATGACAAACTCATAAGAAAATAAGGAGGTCATGGTCTTTCCCGACGCCGCCATGGAAAGGGTGAAGGCCGGCAGCAGCGCGGCCATGAAATCCATCACATGGGAGACCGCCGACTCCGCCACCGAGACCGCCGCCTGAAAGGCCGGCAGCAGCAGCGACAAGAGCAGCAGATAGGTGATATAAAATCCCATCTCCCCGGCCTGCCTGTCCTGAAACGCGGCGGCCAGACCGGAAAACATGGCGCCCAGGGCCGCCACGGCCAGGAGATGGCCCAGACTGTCCCCCGTCGTCTCCACCTCCGCCAAAAGCGATCCTTTCAGATAAGCGGGGATCTGCCTGACTGCTTCTCCGGCCTTCCCCGACACAAAGGCATCCACGAGATCCGCAAAAGACGGCGCCTCCTCCATGGCCTCATCCAGCGCCTCCTGAGCCCCGCTGTAGTCATACTCCTCCGCCGCCATGACCTGTCCTCCTCCCAGAAACCAGAGAGCCAGGCACAGAAGGAGGAGCCCCCGCCGCCTCATGCCAGCAGCTGCCCCAGGATCTCAAACAGGGACAGCACCACCGGCATACTGACATAGAGGATGGACAGCTTTCCGAACATCTGGATCTGTCCGGCGGCGGAGCCGTATCCGCTGTCCCTGCACAGAGACGCCGCGAATTCCGATACATAGCTGATCCCCAGCATTTTCAGAAGGATCTCCAGATACCGGCTCTCGAGGGAAACGGAAGCCCCGATCTCCTCCAGGGCTCCCACGATCCCCGAAAGCCTCTCAAACCCATAGAAAAAAAGCAGGATTCCGGCTGCGAACACCACATACATCCCAAACTGGGGCTTGGCCTCCTTCAACTGGAGCGCGAAGAGGACAGCCGCCACTCCCACCGCCGCGATCTTTATCATATTTCCTCCCTCACAGCGAAAACAAATCCCGGATGGATTCAAACAGATCATAGATATAAGGGACAAGCCAGTACAGCACCAGGATGAGACCGGCCAGACTGGTCAGGAAGGCGTGTTCCTCTCTCCCGCTGTGCTTGAGCACCTGGCTGATGACCGATACCAGGACTCCTACGGCGGCAATCTTAAATATCAAACTAACAGTCATGTCGTTCTCCCGTCAGACCAGCAGGATGGTCAGAAACACTCCCGCCAGGATTCCCAGACAGTTATACAGCTTCATTTTTCCGGGGAGCTCCTGGAGGAGCCTCTGTCTGGCCTCCTCCAGCTGCCCGCCGGAGAGAGCCAGAGTCTTTAACTGGGTCTCTCTGTCCAGGCGCCCCAGATCCCGTCCCATGCGTTCCAGCAGCTCCCGCTCTTCCCCGGCCAGCCTGGAAGAAGACAGCTTATCCTCCATGGCCTTCTGCCAGAGCTCTGCCAGCGTCACACCGGATTTTTCTCCCATCTCTTCCGCCAGGCAGGAAAAGAATCCGTCATAGGGCGCTTCGCACCTTCCGGCCACACTCTCAAAGGCCTCCTCCAGGGTGCAGCTGCCGAAGCGGATATATCCCTCCAGCTGGTACAGGATCTTTTTCAGTTCCAGAAGCTCCCGGTACCGGGCCCGTATCTGGGCGCTCTGGAGAAACCCCATGGCGCTGCAGGAAATGAGGACGCACACGGCCCCCGCCATCTTAATCCCCATGGCCCGCGCCTGCTTTCCAGAGCAGCTTTCCGGCTCCCTCATGGACTGCCAGGAGCTTTCCCGGCTCCCGTCTTCCCGAAAGCACCAGATAGCGCCCGAAAAACCGCTCCCCAAACAGCTCTCCAAATCCTTCCTTTTCCCGGATCTCCTCCAGAGAAGCGCCGTGGGCCGTGGCCAGCACCTTACAGCCGCAGCGCCCTGCTTCCCGGACAGCCTCCAGATCTTCCCGGCTCCCGATCTCATCGGCCGCCACAGCCGCCGGAGACATGGTGCGGATCAGCATGGAAAGTCCCTGCGCCTTGGGACAGCCGTCCAGCACATCGGTCCGGATCCCCATGTCGTTCTGCGGGATCCCCTGATAGCAGGCCGCCAGCTCGGACCGCTCGTCCGCCACGGAAATATTCATCCCCGGCGAGGCCCTGGTGCCTGTGGAAAGCAGCCGGATGACATCCCGCAGCATGGTCGTCTTTCCCCCTCCCGGCGGAGAGACGATCAAGGTATTCTGGAGCTGTCCGCCTTCCCAGAGCCAGGGAAGGAGCTTTTCCGCGCAGCCTGTGATCTGATGAGCCAGCCGGATGTTCAGAAAAGAGATATGGCGCATGGCCCGGATGCTCCCCTTCTCCGTCACCGCCTTCCCCATGACGCCGATCCGGTGTCCCCCCTGGATGGTCAGATACCCCTGGCGGAATTCTTCCTCATAGGCGTACAGAGAATAGTTTCCGGCATATTCCAGAGTCTCCCGGACCTCTCTTCCGGATACCCGGTAGAGAGCCGGATCCTGTCCCATCCCGCACGCCTTCGGCGCTCCCTCTCCGGTAAAGCCGTATTCTCTTCCGTCCAGCCTGCACAAAAAGGGCATCCCCACCCTCAGCCTCACCTCCTGGAGCTTTTCAAAGGAGACAGGAGCCCGCTCCAATATCCTCCTTAAGGATCCCGCGAAGATCTTTAAGATTTCTTCCCCGCCTTCCATCTCATCACCTGCCTTCTTACCCTAGTCTATGAGCCTGTCCCCATGGGTAGAACTAAAAAAATCCGGAGGTGGAACGCTCCGGCCGCGGTGAAGTCCCGCTCTATGGAAACAAAATTTCTCCATAAACCGAAAAATGCTTCCCGCAGGCCGCGAAACGGCCTGCAGGAAGCATTTCCAATTCTGTCTCCATATTCAGTTTTCATTCCGGTCAGAGTCTCCGGAACAGAGCCAGGCCAAACCAGGTCACGACGCCCTCTCCGTACAGAAACTCCACATTACAGCTCTCCGCCAGTTCCGTCACCAGGATCCCGCAGCTCTCCACACAGGGAAACATCCTGTCGGGATGGCGGCATGGCGCGGACGGATATGTACATTCCGGACACAGGGCGCAGGACTCCGTAGAGAGCATGAACACCTCCAGCCCCATCTCCTCCAAAAGTTTCTTGATCTTTACGGCTGCCCGCTCATGGTCCCGTCTTCCCTCCAGCATCTCTTCAAAGGAAGCGCCCGCGGGCACCTCAGAGACCGTGACGAACACGAACCCCTCTTCGTACCGGAGGCATTTCCTGCGGCATTCCTCCACAGATCCCACTGCGGGAGGACAGGCCCAGGAAGTTCCGTACCTGCTGCACTCATGCTGGCATATGTACCGCACCCGTTCCGAAAAGACCAGCTCCTCCGGCCGGATAAACCCATACTGCAAAAGGGGCAGAGGCTCCACCGCTTTTTCGATCTGTTCGTGAAGCGTCATCTTCTCTCTCCCTACTGGGCGGCAAATTCCTGAGAATAGATCTCAGTCCCATTGGCATCCACATAGCGGACCACCACGACGGGATTCTCCACGTCCACCGCAAGAGAAATGGAAGACGCCACGGAGCTGAAGGTGTCCGCCTCAGAGGACAGAGCCTCCGCCAGCGCGTCCGCCATGCCCTCCGTATTGGTGAGCGTCGTATACGCATATGTATAGACCAGCTTATTATCTTCTCCGGTGACCTCCACCGTCATGCCCTGATTCGCCAGGGACTCATTGAGGCTGGTGATCTGATCCTGTACAGAGGCAGAAGCCGCAAATTCGGCGACGGTGGCATATTTCCCGGAAGCCTGGCTTCCCGCCCCCGAAGTCTCTTCCTCAGACTCTTCCTCAGAAGCTTCTGTATCCTGGGTTTCTACAGGCTCCGTGGTGGTTTCTTCTTCTGTTTCTTCCGCAGTCTGCTCCTGGGTCGTTTCCGCTGCCGTGGTCTCCGCATCCGAATTTCCGCCGCAGGCTGCAAGCCCCAGAAGGATCATCGTCATGAGGACTCCGGTCAAAACCAATCTCCATTTTTTCATTTTGATACTCCTTTTTTCTGATTCCTAGTTTCCACCTTCATTATATCCGGCATCGGAAAAATGTCAATATCCACAGCCGCTACCTCATATTTTTTACACAAAATACAGAATGGGCCATATCCATGCCGTAATAGTGCTTCACCAGGCTTCCGGTCCGTTCCATTCCGTTTCTCGCGGCCACTTTTTCGGAAGCCTCATTGCCCTCCCGGATGATGGAATACACTTCCGGAAGCTCCAGGACGTCAAAAGCGTACCGGCGGCAGCCGGCGGCTGCTTCAGAGGCATATCCCTGATGCCAGTATGCCTTCTCAAATAAATATCCGATCTCCGGTACCCGGCGTCCCAGGCAGTCCTGCATGGTAAGCCCGCACTGGCCGATCATCTCGTCCGTCTCCCGGAGCACGGCCGCCCAGAGCCCGAACCCGTCCTCCCGGTACCGTTTCCTCTGGCGCTCCAGCCATTCTCTCACTTCCTCATCGGAAAAAGCATGCTCATAGGCATACATGACTTCTGCATCCTGCAAGACACGGCACATAGCCTCAAGATCCGTCTCTTCCAGTTCTCTCAGGTACAGCCGCTCCGTCTCTAAGATCTTTTTCATCGAAAATGCCTCACTTTCCGGCGGCGAAGGCTTCCGCCTCCCGCACCCATGTCATCAGTTCTTCGTCGATCTCTTCTGCTTTCCCTATCAGCACGTGATGGGTCCATCTCACGGAATACGGCTCCACCGCGGCGTCAACCCTGGCAGAATCCAGCCTCCGTCCCAGGCCGAAGGTGATCACCAGATAGGGATCCGGACGCTCAGAAGCCTTTCTCACCTTCAGAAAAGACACACACGCAAACAAATGCTTATCATAAAAAGAGATCTGCGTCTTCTGTACTTTTCTCGTGATGTCCCGTCCCTCTTCCAGCAGCCGCTCCTCAAAAGCCAGGTACAGCGGAAGGGCTTCCGGTTTTTGATCAAAGAACATCAAGATCTGCTGGTCCATTCATATCCTCCTTTTCAAGTAGATCATATCCGTGAGCAGGACGCCGTTTTCATAGATGGGATGGTCGTAATGGTCGGTAAAAAAGTTCCTGATCCTGTGGGACCGGACAAAACCGCATTTTTCATAGAAAGGGACCGTGGACGGACTGTCTCCTGTCCCGGCCTGCATGACGGTGAAGCGGCCCCTGTAGCGGGCCGCCAGGAAATCCACCAGCGCCCTTCCATACCCCTTTCCCTGGTCCTGGGGACGGACGGCGATATTCTTGATCTCCAGGATCCCGTCTCCTTCGTCGGTCACCACACATTCTCCGCGGACCTCGCCGTCTTCCAGCACATACATGGTCCCCCTGTCCAGATAGCGGACGATCATGTCCTCCTGCTCGTCCGCCAGCAGGAGCAGGGACAGATACTGCTTCTTATGATCCCGGACTTCCCGTATCTCCATGGCAATCTCCTTTCTGTCCGTCTTCTTCATCCTTCCTCCCGGACCAGCTCCAGCAGTCCTCCATGGCCGGACCTCTCCAGGAGCTCCCGGAGCCCAAAGGCCGCCTCTTCCAGGGAATACTGGTGCTCCCGCAGGAAGCGGTCCTCCTTCTCCTGCCTGACCGTCCTTTCAAAAAACTGCCCGGCTCCGCTCCTTGTCATCCCGGCGTCCCCACCTCGATGAGATGGCCGTCCGGATCGTAGAAGCGGACCATCTTTTTTCCAAAGCTGCCTGTCGTCAGCTCATTGACATACCGGACCGAAGGGTACCGTTCTTCCAGCTTCCGGACAAAAGCTTCTATATCCGGTTCTTCAAAATACAGCTGGCAGGAATGGTTCTCCGGGATGACGTCTTTTCCTAGGAACTCCTTCCAGATCTTCATATCCTGGAGCACCAGCCCCTCTGTCAGGATCAGATTGCCGCCGCCATCCAGGATCACGTCCAGGCCAAAGAGATCATGGTAGAACGCCTTTGCCCTTTCCATATCTTTTACGGCGATCATGATATTTTTTAACCTCAACCGCTTACCTCCTTCGCTCTCCGCCTTTCTCTCTGCTGGATCCGGGATCCATCCCGGGGGAGAAAAAAGCGGTCAATCCATAGGACTAACCGCTCCTGAGCACCTTTACAAATAGGACTTCTTTCTCCTCATATCCGTCACCAGTTCCGGATCCTCCTTCTTCATCCTCTCGATCAGGAGCTGGATGTTGTTCCTGTCCTCTTTGATGGCGGCCAGCTCTGCTTCCGTGATCCCCACAAGCTGGATAAACTCGACCCTGCCGTGGAGCGTCTCCAAGGTCTGCGCCGATGTGTCATGGACCGTGATGAGGGCCGTTATCAGAGAATCCGTCCCGATGTGAAGAGGCGTCCCGTTTCCGGCCACAAACTGGCCCGCTTCAAAAAACCGCTCTGTCGTGTACGTATACCGCGCGAGATTGGACAGCATCTCCATCGCCCACAGGCACTCTTCCGCTCTGTCTTCTTTCAGCTTTATCGTCATCTCATAGCCCCATCTGCTGTATTCGCCTCCGAAGGCTTCTTCATCGGCGTAAAGCTCGCTCATCCCATAGGTGACGATGTGCTGATACCCTTTGCCGGAATCATAAACCGAATACCCGTCCAGATATTGATCTCCTCCGAAGATCGCCCTCGTATGGAACTCCGTACCGTAATGGACCGGTTCCTTCCCGGGATACAGCCGTTCAAATTCCTGTTCGACGGCGTCCCAGCCGGGAGCCCACTCTTCATCCGCGTTCATTTTCGCTGCGTATTCTTCTCTGGTCATCCTGCGCACCTCCTATCTTCTCTGCCTTCAGTATAGCATGCCGCGCCTCTCCTGTCATTTCTTTTCTTCACAGCATCCGGACAGGGATCCGGATCTTAAAAGCCCTGCTCTTCCAACTCCTCCGCATCATGCAGACCGGATAAGAAATCCAAGAAACTTCCTGCGATGAATTCCGGTCTTTCATAGATATTTTCCCCGGTCTCCTCCTCATATTCCCCCGAAGAGGTCTGCAGGAACATCTGTCCATACGCGCCTGTTTCCCGGCTGCAGTTCAGTACGGCAATACAGCCGCAGCTGTCCAGGATGGGGAGATGATAGTCCTCGATCATCTTTTCCTTTCGGCAATTCTCATATACCTCCGGTAAATCGTCCGAAGCAAACCATTCTGACAGCTCCAGAATATTTCCCTCACCGGTGACATAGTACTTTCTTACGGTTGTATCAAAATCCCCCTTTTCTAAAAAATCCAGATATTCTCCCGGGATCGGATAGGCGAACCACGCGGCGGCCCAATCTTTAAAATTTTGAAATCCCATATGCGCCTCCTTAAAGTCATGCCAGGACAGATGCCGGGATCCCGGCCTCGCCATCCTGTCCGGTCCAAGCATGACATCCCTTCCAGATTCCATTCCGCCGTCCTGTCTTTCCGCTGCCTCACACGGCATCCCAGGCTGCGGCAGGTCCCATCAGTTCCATATATTTCCGGAAGCCTTTTTCATACTCCTCCGGATACACGGTCCCCAGGCTGTCCGCCATCTGAACGGCTGTCCGGCGAAACAGGCGGCAGGAAATCCCCACGGCTCTCCAGAAATGTTCATAACTGCTGTCCGGGAAGGTCTGCAGATAAAGCTCATAAAGCTCTTCCGGAAGGTATTTCTTAAAATACTTATTCTGCTTTCCGCAGGAAACGGAATACTCCGTCTGACTCCCGATATACCATCCCAGCATCGTTTCCAGCATATGGTGCGGCTGCGTATGATAAGTCGTCATCGCGAACGGAAGCTCATCTCTCAGGATCCCCTTTGCCACATCGCAGAGCGACCAGAAAAATTCCTTGCAGCAGCCCTGAAACCTGGCTTCCGCAGGTCTCCTGATATGAAATTCTTCATCGGTGGGAGGCGGGAGCTTGGGAAGACAGCCCGCCTTATCCAGGAGCGGAAGAAACAGCTTATTCCGGTTGCTGCCGTTTTTCATGGTCTCCAAAGTCTCCACGCCGATGTCGATGCGGTTCCCGTCGTCAAACAGCAGCAGCCAGGAATACGTCTTATCATATTCTTTCTGCAGCCCGAAGCGCTCTCCGTAGCCAAAGGCCTCGTCCTGCTCCTGCTTCAGGATGACCGTTCCAAATGCCTGCATCCACGAGGTATCCTCCCGAAAGCTGCGAGTCTCCTCCACCACATACATAATGTCGAAATCCTGGTAGATGTCCGGCAAAACATTGGGATTGGCCCGCGAGCCCTTCAGATACGCGGCCAAAATACGCCCATCCGACTTTGCGGTGTCTATGATGATGCGGAACATTTCTTTCTCTGTACGCATGTCTGCCTCCTGTTTCAGATCCCGGTCCGCGCCTTCCGTATCCGGGCGCAGCCGTCCGCTCTTTTCCGCCCTTCCGCTGTCCTTAAGCTTATCGGATTCATACAGGAGCATTGTGCCGTCTTCCAGTATTCCTCCGTGCTTGCTGCACTCCACTTCTTCCACCAGTTCTCCCTTTAGATTTTCCGATACCTGGATCAGATATGTGCTTTTATCATCGTCCTCCGTGATACTCGTATCCGCTTCCCGCACCTTGCCCACAAATATATAATCCACAGCCCCCGCGTACCGATACAGACCCGTTTCATCCAAGGCCAGTGTTACATGGGTGTAAATGACGTCTCCATTCCACTGCCTGCCGTGCGCGGAGCATCCTCTGTCTCCGTCTGCTCTTTCCGATCCTCTGCTATTGCAGGCTACTCCTTTAACAGCCGGTCCAGCAATGCATGTCTGTTGTTTATGAACATTTTCGTGATCTGATAACTTTCCGTCTCCTCGTATTCGCATACATGGATCCTTCCGTCATCAAAACTGTATATCTCTGCCTCCGGAACTCCCAGCAGGATCGGGGAATGTGTCACGATGAAAAATTGTGCCCCTTCCCTGGCGCATCTGTCGATCTCCATCAGCAAGGTGAGCTGTCTCTGAGGGGATAACGCCGCTTCCGGCTCATCAAAAAGATACAGGCCATTCGCCTGCAGATTGTCCTGCGCCAATGCCAGGAAGCTCTCTCCATGGGACATTTCGTGATACTTAGCGGAGGGATGTCCGAAATCCGCGTAGTCCTCTTCCTGCGTCGCGACATTATAGAAGCTTTCCGCTCTGAGAAAATATCCCCATTTTTCCTTCCTGTATCCCCTTGAAACGGTTATGGCCTCATACAAGCCGGAGTGCGTATCACGGGTAGAAAAAACATAATTCTTTGTCCCGCCTTCCGGATTAAAGCCACAAGCCACAGCCAGCGCTTCCAGCAGCGTGGATTTGCCGCTGCCGTTTTCTCCCACAAAAAAAGTAACGGGCTTCCTGAAATCAAGCCGCCGGATCCCTCTAAACGCTTCTATCTCCCTTAAATAACTGCTGTCCTCAATTTTATCCCAATTGAAGATCACGCTCTGTATAAACTGCTCATTCACCAGGCCACCTTCTTTCCGGGAAGCTCCGCCGGCAGAACTCCGGTTTTCATAAGCTCTTCGCCTCCATGCTGTAAGAGCAGTTCTTTTTTTGCTTCTTCACGCATCAGGAGTTTTCCGTTCCCAGGATCTCGACAAAATGCTCATCCGAGTCATTCCAATATTTTTTATATACAAAAACGGCGCTGCCATTAAAATTGAGCTGATACATCCTGAATACAACGAGAAGATCTTTCGGCTGCCATCGCTCTTTATAAGAATAGCAGTATTTCATACCCAATCTTTTCATGACGTTTCCACTTCTCGGATTGTTTCTGTCATGGGTTGCTGTGATATAGGGCAGCCCGTCTTTTTTTACCTGTTCCACAACGGCTTTTCCCGCTTCCGTAACAATCCCCCTGTGCCAGAACTCCTTTCGCAAGCCGTAACCAAAGTCATGGTGTTCTTCCATATCGACTTTGATATTACCTATCGGGAGATCCTCTTCCTTCAGGCAGATCGCATATGCGTATCCTTGCGGCTGTCTGTATTTGGAAGCAAATCTTTCTTCATAAAATTGCTTTGTTTCCTCTATGCTTTTTACGGGATGCCACGGTAAAAACGTATTCACTTCCTCGTCTTTAAGGATCCGATATAATGCTTCCAGATCACGTTTGGTAAATTTTCTCAAGATCAAACACTCTGTTTCCAATATAGGTGTGTTCATATCTTCTGCTGCGGGCCGCATAAGCGGCAGGATCCCTCTCCGCCGCAGTGCGCTCTCTTCTGACCCGCACTTGGATCTTGTCATATATACTGTCCTTTCACTCAGCAGGCGAGGCTCTTCAAGTTTCTTGAAGTGAACTGCGGGCAAACCTTCAAACCGGCTCATTTATTAAGGATATTGCTTTTTCATAGTCCTTTTTATGAACATAGATCTTATATTCGTAGGAATAATCCGGATTTATCCCCAAATTGCCGGTACGCCCTCTCCCGCTGCCAAGAATCGGCGCATTCTGAAGATTCGTCGTTTTTACAATATAGGCCAAACCATTTTTAGAGAGAATATCGCGCACTTCAGCCTGACGGTTCATTTCCATTGTTATGATCAATTCTTTACGATCAAATACTGTGATCATATGCTTCACGCTTCTTTCTCGTTTTCATCTGTATTCGCCTGAAAATCCCGATCTTTTCTTCAATATGTACACTTCTGAAATGGATCAATTTCTTAAAAGGATACTTTCATCATTCAATTTTTTCAGTCGATCTGAAAGCAGCGGAATTGCCGTGTCGATCCAAAAAGAGCCGTCCAGCTGCCCGGACGACATACCTGAAAGAACTTCTGCAAGCTCTGGAACCTCATACCGTTCTCCTTTTTCAAGTGGTCTTCCGGTAAAATCCCGAAAGATCAAAAATACTTCGGATCGAAATTTTTCAATGGGGTACGGAGCCTCCGTATCCGCATAACGATCTTTCAAATATTTCCACAAAAGCGGATCGCCGCGAAGTCCCCATCTCTCAGGTTCCGCAAAAATTTCCGATACGAAACGTTTCCTCTTACTCAAAGCCATATCTCCTTAAATAGATGATTTGTTCTATTTCGCAAGCTGACAATTGCCGGATCCTTTCCGTGAAAAAAATATCCGTTTAATGATGGATATACATTCTTGTCAGTTCAGGTTCACCGTCTCCCTGTACCATGCACAGAAACTCCCAACCATATCTTTCATAAAAACCGATAAGATCCGTTACTAAGTAAATAGGAGATATTTCTTTACTCCTCATATCCTCCACGGCCATATTTAATAAATTCCCCGCGATCCCCCTGCCGCGGTGGTTCTCTTCTGTATAGACAGCACATACATTTGGGGCAAGGTCCTTTCTGTCATGAAAATCATTTTCAATCACGCCCATGCCTGCAGCAATTTCCCCATCACAAAGACAAAAGTACCAGCCATAATCCGTCTCATGATCCAAATACGCATTCATACATTCCAAATATGCCTCTTTTGGGATCCCCCATTTACTATGGAACCAATATGCAACTTTTTCTTTTAATTCAGGTTTTTCCATCAACGTAATATATCTGTATTCTTCCACTTTTCCCTCTTTCATCCACCGGCTCTGCCGCCTGTTCCTGCGCATATTCCTTTTGCATACGGACATTTTTTATCTGATCCGCTATCCTCATCGCATACTATCTGTAATAATCTTCGATACCAATGCCGATCGTAGCCCAGTAGTCCGCTTTTCGTCTTTCCTCCTCCATTTCTCCTTCATCCATTGGCTCTCCATCCTCATCTGCTTCCTTTATCATTTCTTCAACATCTCTGGGAATGGAGGAGCGGTATACTCCGACACTGATCTTTAAGAATCCATACGAATATCCATTTTCACTATCGTCAATATCTCCGCCGTTCTCTTCCCTGAGTATCTTGTACAAGATATCTGCCTTGATCTGAAAAGCAGGCACGCCATAGATGACCGGCTGCAGTTCCCCGTCAACCGCCCCCAAAAACTCAATAAATTCTACTTTTCCGTCATCGTCAAGATCAAATCGTAATTCATTGTTAAAATAATACAGAGAATCATCCCATATGCTATAAGGCTCTCCCAATGATTTTTTCACATCTTCTCTTGAAGAATACAACGCAATCTTTATATCATCCATTTCTATCCCCACTAATGGGACGATCTTTATTTTTTTCATAATTGTCCTATGTCTATTTTCGCTTCAAGGCATTTTCAGTGTTATGATCATGCAATAAAAATTCATGAAAGCCACTTTTCTTCATTATATCATTCCTTTATTTGTGATACGGCTCTCCGTTGATGATCCGGAATCCCCGGTAGATCTGCTCCAGCAGGATCACCCGCATCAGCTGGTGAGGAAAGGTCAGCCTGGAAAAGCTCCACCTTTCCCTGGCTTCCGCCAGCACCTGGTCCGAAAGTCCCAGAGATCCTCCGATCACAAAGGCCAGATGGCTCTCTCCCCGGAGCGCCAGACCGGAGATCCTCCCGGCCAGCTCCTGCGAGCTCTGTTCCTTTCCGTCGATGGCCAGGGCGATCAGATACATCCCGTCTTTCACATGGGCCAGGAGACGCTCTCCCTCCCGCTCCTTGATCTTCTTGACGGCTCCTTCTCCAGCTCCGTCCGGCGTCTTTTCATCGGCCACCTCGATGATCTCCAGCCTGCAGTAGCGGCTCAGCCGCTTGGCATACTCCGCGATGGCCTGGACATAAAACTTTTCTTTTACTTTCCCAACCGCCAAAATCGTGATCTTCATTCCTGTCTCCTCTTTCTGTATATTTCTGATTATATATAAAAAAGAAGAAAACCTCAACGGAAGGTTGTCATCTTTCCTCCCATATACTATAATAAAGGCAGTATAAGAAAGGGAAAAAACTATGGAACAGAATATGACCCCTCTGGTCTCCAATGAATCGGAAGCCATCTCCCGGATCCTGGAATTTCTGACCTATTCAGGGGTAGACGCAGTAAAAAAATACGACGAAGAATCGGATCTTTACCAGATTTTCATACCGGAAGACCAGTATGACAGAGCCTCCGCCCTCCTGGCCATTTTCATGGAGCAGGAGCCTTCCGAGGAAGAGGAGGAGGAAGCGGACGAGCCTGTCAGGAGCTTTGTAGGAAACGGGGAACGGTATCAGGAGAACTCTTCTTCTGCATTTTCTTTCCTGACGGTGGGCCTTTTGGTGGCGGCCCTTCTCCTGCTCTGCACCTTCCATGTGATCCCCATTCCCCTGACCTGGGACAGCCAGCCGGTCATGTATGCGGCTCTGTGGATCATCACCGCCGCCTTTCTCATCATCGGCATCTTCTCCCTGTGGAAAGCCAGGGACTACCGGCAGAAGATGCACGAAGACGCCGAATTTGAAGCCGGCGTCCTCAAATGGTTCCTGGACACCTATGACGGAGACCAGATCGATCATACCATCGAGGCCAATGAAGGAGAGATCCCCCAGGAGGAGATCCTCTGCCTGAAGCGGCTGGATCTGATCCGCGGATACCTGATGCGGGAGTATCCCTCCCTGGACGAAAGCTATGCGGACCGTTTGAGCGAAAACCTCTACCAGACTTTGTACGAATCCAAATAAGATCCTCCGCCTGCGGCGGGCCGCATGAGCGGCAGACTTCCCTTCCGCCGCAGTGCGCTCCCACGGAGTATTTTGTTCTATGGAAACGAAGTTTCCTATTGAGCAAAAAGGCGGGCCTTCCGGATGGAAGGTCCGCCTTTCCTGTCTTTTAAGGAGCCTTCACAGGCCCGCCGTTTCCTCAATCCTTTTCAAAATACGCGGCTACTTCTTTCAGATGCTCGATGATGGGAAGATGCTGAGGACATGCTTCCTCGCACTGGCCGCACTGGATGCAGTCGCTGGCCTTTCCGAAAACGGCCGTCAAACGATCATAATACTCTCCCTGAGGTCTCCAGCGCTTGGCCTCCGTCTCCTGCTTGTCCGCATTGTACAGGGAGAAATATTTGGGGATCGCGATATTCTGAGGACATCCCTCCGTGCAGTAGGAACAGCCTGTGCAGGGGATCGCTATGCCGGCGTTGATGGCTTCCACCGCCTTTTGGATGAGGGCCCGCTCTTCCTGATCCAGAGGCTTAAAATCCCCCATATACCCGGTATTGTCCAAAAGCTGCTCCATATTGCTCATCCCGCTCAATACGATCTTTACATTGTCCAGGCTGGCCGCGAAGCGGATAGCCCAGGAGGGTATCGACATATCCGGTGCGTAAGCCTTGAACGCCTTCTCCACCTCTTCCGGCACCCTGGCCAGAGTCCCGCCTTTCACCGGTTCCATGACAAAGACCGGTTTTCCGTGCTTCGTCACCGTCTCATAGCACTTCCTGGACTGGATCGCGTTGCTGTCCCAGTCCAGATAATTCAGCTGGAGCTGGACGAACTCGATCTCCGGATGCTCCGTCAGCACTTTATCCAAAAGCTCCGCGTTGTCATGGTAGGAAAAGCCGATATGCCCCGCAAGTCCCTGCCGCTTCTTTTCCTCCAGCCACCGGAAGCAGTCCAGCTCCGTATATTTCTTATAATGATCGTATCCCACATCATGGAGAAGATAATAATCAAAATGATCTGCGCCGGTCTTCTTCAGCTGTTCCTTGAAGATCGCGTCCCGGTCTTCCTTCGTCTTGATGAAAGCTCCGTGAAGCTTGGTAGCCAGTGTATAGCTGTCCCTGGGATGCCGCTTTACCAACGCTTCCCTGACCGCATTTTCGCTCTGAAAGCCACAGTACATCCAGGCCGTATCAAAATAAGTAAAGCCCCTCTCCAAAAAAGTATCCACCATTTGCTCCATCTGCTCCAGATCAATGCTTCCCGCCTGGTTGGGATCCGTAAGAGGAAGCCTCATCAGACCAAAGCCCAGTTTCTTATCCGCCATAATCCCTTCTCCTTTCCTCCTCATCTATTCTAGCGCATCCCTTTATAAGCAGCAAATACTTATCACTTATGCATTTCCATAATTATTTTAAATGGTATTCTGCCATTTTCCGGTACAGCGTCGCCCGGCCGATGCCCAGGATCTTGGCAATATCCACCTTACTGTATCCGGCATTTAAGAGCTTTTCTATCTTTTCCCGCTCCATCTCGCTGATGGCGGAGATCCCCTCGCCGCTGGACTTGTAAAGGCCCATGGACATCAGATCCTTCTCCGTGACCGTCCCCTCATGGTTCCTGACGATACGCTCCAGCGTCTTTTCGATCTCGTTGGGATCATCCCCCCAGCTCCTGTTCAAAAGCTTCAGCTTCGCTTCCTTGCTGAGAACGACCCCCGGCTTTTCATATTTGGTCTTATAAAATTCCAGACCGGAATCCAAAAGGGCCGCCAGCCTGGTCCTGTTCTTCTGGACTGCCGGAAGGACCAGCGCCGATTTTTCCAGCCGGTAATACAGCTCCTCCAGAAAGAAGCCCCGGTCGCACAGCTCCTTCAGATTCTTGACCGTGGTGATGATAAGGCGCACGTCGCATTTCAGGACCTGGGAATCATCCAGCAAAAGCTCCTTCGTCTTGATGAATTCCAGAAGCCGCTCCTGGAGATACAGCGGCAGATTGTCCACATGATACAGGACCAACGTACCGTGATTGGCCCTCTGGATCTCTCCGAAACGGCTGAAGAGGAACTGCTCGAAAAACTCCCGGTAAATATTGTTGCAGTAGACATTCACCATGCCCATGGCGCTCCTGTCCGAATAATTGCACACCGCCTTGGCCGCCATTTCATTGATGCTGTCCTGAGGTCCCTGGATCAGGACCGGCTGGTCCGTGACGGCCAGTGCCTTGGCCTGCTCCAAAAAGCCATCCTCAAAAAGCCATCCTCTACACCACTCCAAGGTCACCATGGAGCCGTTCCCCGCCGCGCTGGCGTCCGCCCAGATGTTGGAGATGGAGCGAAAGCTGAAGATCAGCCTCTTGCTGTCCCCGTACACCATGGACTCGGTGCAGGTCAGGAAGCCGAAAAACTGGCAGCCTCCATGCTCCATGGAGACCTTCAGATTCCGGATCGGAGCCCGGTCCTGCAGATAGTCCCGCAGGATCCGGTGGGGCAGGAGCACCAGCAGGTTTTCCCCCCGGCAGCTGTCCCGGATCCCGAAAAGCTCCCGGAACGCCCTGTTGCAGTACTGGATCACTCCCATATTATCCGTATAGACGACTCCCACATCCAGGCTGTCCAGCACCTGCTCCTTTTCCAGGCTCTCCCGCCGTATGACGCTGTATTCATCATTATAACGAAGGCTGTCGGTCATGAGCGCCGTCATATTTTCCAGGATCTGCGCCGTCTTCTCCGGCTCCCGGAAAAGCTCCGGCACCCTGTGCTTCGGCAGGATCAGGGCCAGAGCGCCTATGATCCGCCCATCATAAAAGACCGGAACTCCGATCAGGCCCGCGATCCGGCACTCCCCGTACGCGGGGCACCGTTTGCAGGACTCCTGGTTTTTCCGGTCTTCTGCCAATATCCTTTTCTGTCCTAAAAGCACCTGCCCGATGATGCACTGCAGGTCCACAGGAGAATACAGA
This sequence comes from Candidatus Paralachnospira avium, assembly GCA_904420245.1. Lineage (GTDB taxonomy): Bacteria > Bacillota > Clostridia > Lachnospirales > Lachnospiraceae > Lientehia > Lientehia avium. The sequence continues at coordinate 19,308 of CAJFUL010000017.1, read as the reverse complement.
CGGAAATATAAGCCGGTCTTCCCAACCACATTCAGATTATTGTCCACGATGAGAACGTCCGCATCCATGGTCCTCGCGATCATCTCCGCAAAGTTCTCCACCGATTCTTTAATGGTTTCCAAAAGGGTCTGGCTGACCGGCAAAATTTCTCTTTCCATCTGTTTACTCCATCACAGTTTCTCTTTTACACAGTCCATGAGGATCTCGATCTGATAAGACATGGTGACCGCGCCGGGATCCAGATGGCCCACGCCCTTGTCAGCCTGATAGCTGGCGCGTCCTCTCACGGCTTCCATGCCCCTGGTGCTCTCCGCGCCGTCCATGGCAGCCTTCTTCACCTGATCCACAGTCTCTGCTTCGGAAACGCCGTCAGCCAGGCATTTCTTATAGCACTCCACAGCCGGATACAGCGTATCGATCATGGTCTTCCAGCCGGGCTGCGTATTTCCTCTGGACATCATGGCCTCCAGCATGGCCTCCAGCACGCCGCACAGAGCCTGGCTGTCAATGGTCTCTTTCTCCTTCAGAGTCTTGGCCGCCGCCAGATATGCGCTGCCGTAAAGCACGCCTGAAGAACCTCCGATCACGGACATCATGGTCTTCCCGATCTGCTTGAACAGGTCAAACAGGCTCAGGCTCTCCAGCTCTCCGGCCATTTCATTGAGTTTTCCAAAACCGCTGTTGATATTGGCCCAGTGATCCCCGTCTCCGGTGGCCGCATCCAGCGATGTGATATAATCTCCGTTTTCATGGATCCTGACATATGCCTTTTTCAGATACTCCACATAATCTTTGCTCGTAAGTTGAAATCCCATGGAATTTTCCTCCTTTTTTTCGATGGACAGCCGGCAGGAACCACTTCTGCCGGCTGTTTTGCATATTTGATCTTATACCCGGAATCCAGGCGCTTCGCTGGGCGCATCCAGAAGCTCCTTCAGCTCGTCATCCAGTTTCAGGAGCGTCAGGGAGCAGCCGGCCATCTCCAGAGCCGTCATGTAATTGCCCACAAAAGTCCTGTAGACCTTGATGCCTTTTTCAGCCAGATAAGCCTGTACGTCGCCGTTCAAGATGTAGAGCTCCATCAGGGGAGTCGCACCCAGGCCATTGACCATCAGCGCCACTTCCGCGCCTTCCGTCTCAATTCCGGAAGCTTTGTAGTCCTCCAGGATCTTGTCCAGAAGGATCTGGGCGATCTCCTTGGAAGGCTTCATATCGCATTTGCTGATGCCGGGCTCGCCGTGGATGCCCATGCCGATCTCCATCTCGTTCTCACCCAGCACAAATCCGGGCTTTCCTACGGCCGGAATGGTGCAGGCGCTCATGGACATGCCCATGCTGCGCAGGTTCTTGATGGCCTTCTCTGCCGCCGCCTTTACTTCCGGAAGAGAAGCGCCCGCCTCAGCCTTGGCTCCGGCGATCTTATGTACGAATACGGTTCCGGCGATCCCGCGGCGTCCGGTGGAGAAGGTGCTGTCCTCCACAGCCACGTCGTCTTTGACCACGACGGAATCCACTTCAATGTCATCCTCCATCTCCGCCAGCTCGGCAGCCATGGAGAAGTTCATATTGTCACCGGAATAGTTCTTGATGATCATCAGGACGCCCTTGCCGCCGTTGGCCTGGCGGATGCCCTCCTGGATCCTCTCCGGGTCGGGAGAAGAAAATACATTGCCCGCAACAGCCGCATCCAGCATACCCTTGCCTACATATCCCGCATGGGCAGGCTCATGGCCGCTGCCGCCTCCGGATACCAGGCCTACTTTTGCAGACTTCTCTTTCCTGGAGATCACGCCAAGACCCTCGCTGTGGATCACAGCCGGATTGGCCATAGCCAGTCCGTGGAGCATCTCTTCAACTACATTGTCCGGATTGTTGATAATTTTTTTCATAATCCTGCTTTCCTTTCCTAAATCTGGCTGTATCATTATAATACATTCTTATATTTCTCATTATAGCACATCGACCTGGATTCGCAACGCTTTTTTTTCGTCATTTGTGAAAAATTTATGAGAAATTTCTTTCCCCGCGTCTCCGCCTCCATTCTGTATCATAATGAGACATATTACAGGTGTTTTTGGAAATTTCCCGAAATATGACAGCCCTCCCGCAGGACCACAAAGGCGCTGCCGTCCACTTCCCGCACCATGCGGCGCAGGATGGCCGCCTCATATTTGGACAGGACGGAATATATGATCTCCGTATCCTTCTCCGTGTAGCCGCCCACTCCTTTCCACAGCGTGGCGCTCCTGTTCAGCTCTGTGATGATCCTCCTGCAGATCTCTTCTCCTCCTGTCCTGGTGAAGATCAGCGCCTCCATATTGATGCTCTGGGTATGGACCCGGTCCACGATCATGGAAGAAAATACCGCGTATATGATGCAGTGGACTGCCACCGACACGTCAAACAGCAGGATACACACCACATAGATCACTCCGTTGATCAGGAGATTCAGCCGTCCCACACTGAAATCATGGCTCTTTCTGGCAAAATAGATGCCCAGTATGTCGGTTCCGCCTGTACTGCCTCCGGCCCGGAGAGTAAGTCCGATCCCGGCTCCGCAGCAGATGCCGCCGATGACGGCGCAGGTGAGGCGCTCATTTATGACCGGTATCTCCGGTATGGGGATCAGATTGATGAACAAGGCCGTGAGGACCACGTTGAGCCCCGTCTTCAAAAGGAACCGCCGCCCTATGCTGCGCATGGCCAGGATGAACAGCGGCAGGTTCAGAAGAAAATAAAGGACAGCGCTGAGATTGATGCTCTCCGATACGATGTGGAAACGGTCCGCGGCAATGGCCTGGATGATCTGGCTGATCCCCATGAGCCCGCTGGCGTAAAATCCCATGGGGGACACGAACAAGTTCATCCCCGCCGCATAGATCAGAGCGCCCACTCCGCACAGACCGTATTTTACCCATTGCTTATCCCGTACTGCATATTCCATAAGCGATAAGCTCCCTCCTTCATCCTGCTTTCTATCCTTAGTTTGGCAGAAAAGACGGATTTCATCAAGCCCTTTCTTCTTTCCGGAGCAAAAACATTCCTACACACATGGAGCAAAATGAGTAAAGACCGCATAAACGAAAAGAATCCGGCTCTAAAAAGCCGGACTCTTCTTTTTTTCCTCTATAGGAAGCTTCGTTTCCATAGAGCAGAAACGCTCCATGGGACCGCATTGCGGTGGAGAGGAATCCCGCAGTGCAGGATCCTTTTTCACAAACAGCTTATGCCTGCCTCTTTTTGCCGTATGCGATCACCGCGGCCATGCCTGCCGCCGCCGCGCAGAGCAGTACGATCCAGCCCGTATAGGAGCTGCCGTCTCCCGTATTGGGAGATTTCGTCGTCTCTGTCTTTCCGTCCTGTTCCGATCCGGAAGTGGTGGGCTCGCTCCCGCCCTTGGCAGGGATGACCACAGCCTCCTTGGAGATCACCTGGGTCAGCCCCTCATCTGCGAAATACGTTCCGCAGGCTTCGCAGTACCAGTACTCCTTATTGCCCGCTTCCGAAGCAGTCGCTTCCTTCGCGGGGACCTTTACCGCCTGATGTCCCTTGGCCGGGGAAATGATCTCCTCCGGAGAGATCTCCCTGGTCAGTTCCTTATCCGCGAAATACGTATCGCATCCCTCGCAATACCAGTATGCTATATTTCCCGCCTCTGTGCAGGTGGCCTCCTTGGCAGGGACCTCCACGGCATCATGGGTATGGACTTCTACGATCACGCTGCCCCCGGTCTCCACCGTACTTCCATTGGCCGTCACAGCGCCGGTGCCCTCATTCTTCACCTGGACGCCGTCTTTCAGACCGGATAGATCCACATCGCCGGTGTATACCGTTATGACCACACCATCCGCGGAGCTTTCAGCAGCCACCGCGGCCGCTTCCTCCGGTCCTCCTACATAAAAGGCCGTTCCGCTCTCAGAACTGCAGGAAAGGGAGACCATCCCATCCCCTACATAGGGATCCGGTACTCTGGTGCTGAAGGTGCCTGCGTTTACTGTCATATCAAAGTACTGGGACATGGATACGTTTGTCCCGCTGTCATCCATCTGTCCGGTAAAGCTGCCGCCGCTGATGGTGACGGAACCGCCCTTTCCGGTCCCCACTCCATAGGTGAACACCAGCTCCGTTCCGCCGTTCCCCGAGACAAACTGGCCGCCGTCAATGGTAAGCTGCCCCTTGTCCGCTTCGCCCAGATAGCCGTTGGCCAGGACCGCGCTGTTGGGAGCTTCAAAGTATCCGCCGTGGATGGAAGCCTCGTTCCAGTTGAGGACTGCCGGCCCGCTGGTATTGGTAAAGCTGCCGTCATAGATCGTCAAAACACCATTGTCATCATTCTTGACGGTGTTCATGCCGCCCTCAAAATGACCTCCGTGGATGGTCAGGGACGCCGGGACCCCTTCATAAACCGTATTCCTGTCGTTTCCGGCGTTTCCATACCAGCCGTTGTCGATGAGACTGGAGCCGCCTGTGGAAGTCACTATGCCGGCTCCCTCCCGGATCTCCATCTCTCCCAGGTTCTTAAGGGTATACCAGCCGGTGGCTGTAAAGGTTCCCCCGTCCAGCACTGCGGACGCGCCGGGATAATTGACCAGGGCTCCTTTTCCCGAAGCATCGGTGGATACATTTCCTTCACCTGTGACCTGTAAGATCCCATGGTTGGAGATCACGTCGCCTCCTGCTCCCGTCAGGTCATGTCCATTCAGATCCAGGACCACTTCCGTTCCCTCTGCCACCATGATGTTCTCAGCCGTGTCCCTCAGGAGCACTACGCTTCCGCCTGCGGACACCGCCTCCTGCAGAGTATCATAGTGGGTGGTCCCCACGGCTGCCGTATGGGTGCAGCTCTCTCCGCCGGGGCAGTCCTCAGCCGGCGCCGCGGACACGGACATGGTGAGCAGAGCCAGCAGCATACACAATGCCGCCGTGATACGCACAGTCTTTTTCATACTATTCCTTCCTTTCTGATGTGTTTTCAAACAACATAGCCATTAGTTCTGTTATTTTCTTAATGCTATAGAACCATTATAGCACACTCCGCCGTCCTATTCAAGTTTATAAACGTTTTCATCACAGCGGCAGCATACGGCCCAGGCCCTTCTCCATGGCCAGCCCAAAGATCCTGGCGCCGCAGGCCACATCATCCAGACCGATCCCCTCCGTAAAGGTGATGATCCGCTCCCCATGCTCCTTCCGGCCCTCCGCCCGGCCCGTCACCAGGTGGGAGAGCTCCGGAGGCGCCTCCTTTATGGTCTTGTAATGGCCCATGGACCAGCAAAGTTCCATCATGGCCGTATCATCGATGAAGATCTTGTCAAAGGCGTCCACCGCTTCCTCATAAAAATGAGAATCGGCATTGACCGGCACAGCCGTCAGCCCCGGCTTCAGCCAGTCCGCGCGCACCAGCTTAAACTCGTCTCCATGGGTCACCGGCGAGCTTCCGAGGAATACGTCGGCCTCTCTCATGACCTGCTCCGGATCCCGGCTGCCCTCGATGGAAACAGAGGGGAATTTCTCCCTCATCTCTTCCACATAACGGTCCACCGTCACCTGCCTGGGAGCCCAGGCGTAGACTTTTTCGATCTGAGGGCACTCGCACAGAGCCGCCTCCAGATTGGTGCGTCCTTCCATCCCGCAGCCATAGACGCCCACCACCCGGCTGTCCTTATTGGCCAGATACCGGAGCGCCAGGCCGCTGACCGCCGCCGTCCTCATGGCCGTCACATAAGTGGCGTCCATGACGCACACTGGAGCGCCTGTCTCCAGATCGTTCATGATGATAAAGCCCGTGAACCGGGGCAGGCCCTTGTCCCGGTTGGTAGCGCAGCCGGACAGCCACTTGATCCCGGCCGCGCCTGTCCGCTCCACCGCGCAGCCCATTCCCAGCATGAAAAGCTCATCCCTGGGCTGTACGGTCAGCTTGGGCGGCATGGTCACTTCGCCGTTCCCCTTATCCCGGTGCGCTTCCTCCATCAGGTCGATATAATCCTTCATGGTAAGTCCCACGGCCCTCACGTCGGCCTGGGTGAGATAGAGGACTTCTTTTCCAATCTCCATTCTTTTCCCCCTTCCGCTTCTTAAAGCCTGTTGTTTGATCCTGGCTCCATTATACCCTGCCGGAAGGGGCGGCTGTCAATACCCGAAACTGTCAGGCCGCATGATTTTTTCCATGGGAGTCCTGTCCGCAGGCAGCCTGGAACTCCCTGAGCTTTTCTCTGGCCCCGCTGCTTAAGTCTTTCGGTACGTCGATCTCCACCACTGCATACTGATCCCCTCTCCGGGACGGATCCTCCATGGATACGGCTCCCTTGCCCCTGAGCCGGATCTTTGTCCCCGACTGGGTCCCTTCCCGGATCCTGCAAAGGACCGTTCCGTCTATGGTCTCCACCTGCGCCTCGCCGCCGAAGACTGCCGTCCAGAAGGGGATCCGGAGCCTGGTGTAGATATCCATCCCTTCCAGGCGGAAGCCGGGTTTCGGCAGGACCCGCACCTTCAGGAGCAGGTCTCCCGGCTCCGCCCCTCCTCTTCCCGGCTTTCCCCTGCCTTTCAAGCGGATGGTCTTTCCGTCGCGGATCCCGGCCGGGATCCGGATCTCATAGGAGCTGACCTGTCCGGTGTCCGGGTCCCGGAGCCGGACCGTCTTTTTCCCGCCGAACACCGACTCCTCAAAAGTCACCTCCACATCCGCGCTCAGATCCTGCCCCCGGATACCACTGTCCCGGAAGCCTCCCCGGAACCCGCCAAAGTCCCCGGAGTCGAATCCGCTCCCGGAAAACCCTCCAAAGCTGCGGAAGCCTCCCTTTCCATGGAACGCCTTTCCAAACAGGTCTCCGAAGAGATCCTCCATATCACCATCCTCAAAATGATAGCTGTGAAAGCTGCCGTTTCCGGTTCCGGAGGCCTGGCCGGCTCCACCGTCAAAAGCTCCATGGCCAAACTGGTCATAGAGCTTCCGTTTCTTCTCGTCGCTTAAGACTGAATATGCTTCTGTAGCCTCCTTGAACTTCTCTGCTGCCTCTGCATCCCCGGTATTGGTATCGGGATGGTATTTCTTCGCCAGTTTTCGATATGCTTTCTTTATGGCCGCGTCATCGGCATCCCGGCTGACGCCTAAAATTTCATAATAATCTCTTTTCGCCGTCTTCATATCCATCACCTTCTTTTTTGTTCTATGTGTACTATAACACATATTTCCACAAAGGTCAATACCATCTTACCGATTTCTGAGCAGAGACCATCCTCCGGGACCGGACCGCACAGGCCGCGCCGGTCCTCCTGCCCGCAGGGCTTTTTTACCTGGAAAAAGGATCCCGTGAAAGCGGGCTCCCCCTGCCTGCGGCGGGACGTTTCGATCCGGCCGGAGCGCGTTTTTTTCCTCAGGTTTCCTATTTAAGAGGATCCCGCATGAGCGGCAAACTTCCTCTTCGCCGCAGACAAAAGAGCGTCCCCTCCTCCGCTCCCGGAAGATCAGAACGCTCCATACGCTGCCCCGGCTCTTTTCAGCCCTTCAGCCCCCGGGCCTGCCGGTCCATATCCTCGACTACGATGTCATAGATCTCTCCCAGGGACGCACAGTATTTCAGCACATCCCAGGGCTCGTTGGTGTGGAAATGGATCTTGATCAGATCCTCGTCTCCCACGGCCAGAAGGCAGTCTCCCTTGAAATTTTCCGCAAAATAATCGCTGATGGCATCCTCATCCAATTCCTCGCCTTCGATGAGGAGCTGTGTGTCATAACGGTACTCCAGCATGCTGCTTCTCCTTTCCGGAACTTTTTTCTTTCAGATCTATTTTAGCACGATCCGGCGATCACGCAAGCGGCGTCTTTCAAAAAATCTTCTGAAGGAATAATACAAAAGCCACCAAAAGGATCCGCATCCCACCCATGCGGATGGACAGCAGCTCGTCCGGAGACGGATCGCCGTCCTTATCCATATTACGCAGGATGCGGTCCAGAAGCTTCAATTCCAAAAAATTTCCGGCTTGAGGATCACAACAAGCCCCGCGAGCATCAATACGATCTCCATACATCCTCCTACTGGATCTCATAGCGGGCCGCGATCCCCTCCGGGATCATGCTGTTCAAGATCCTCTCCGCCCGCTCTGCCTCCTTCTCCGCGTCTTCACCGCCGCGGACCGCCACCGCCTTGGGTTCTTCATACTGGTAAAGCTCCGGCCATACGCTCTCCGGCACCAGCACCAGTTCCTCCCTCCCGGCATCCTTCGCCCCGGCGACGCCCACCACCTGGAAAAGCTTCCCCTCGATCTCGATCACCTTTCCCAGGGGCTCGCTGCTTCCGAACAGCCTGGCCGCCGCCCGGTCGTTTATGACCGCCGAAAAAGCCCCCGACGCCACATCCTCGTCTGTGATGCCCCGTCCCTTCTGGATCTTGAGACCTGACGCTTCCAGAAAATCCGGTCCCGCGCCGTAAACGCCTCCCGAAAGGCCTTCCATGCCGTAAAAGACCTGACTTCCTTCCTTTCTCATATAGAAGGATGCGGCAAAGACTCCCTCTTCCTTTTCGATCTCCTCCACAAGCCGGTCCGCCAGCCCCACCAGGGCATACGGAGCCGGAGATACGGAGTAGTCGCACCGGACGCCGCCCTCAGAGAGAGCCAGTACCGTACTGTCCCCGGAAAAAAAGGCCTCTCCTTCTTCCGCCGTTTCTCCTCCGTCCTCTCCAGGTCCCCTCCCTATCCTGTAGGAGACCAGGCAGGAAACGGCGAGGAGCAGGATCCCGGCCACGGCTCCCAGCACACGTTTCTTTTTCTTATCCATCCTCTCCCCCGCTTTCTTCCTCTGTCCCGATCTCCATCTCTTCTCCGTATACAGCTTCCGTAAGGGCGCCTTCCCGCACGCCGGCACCGGAAGGATCCGCCAGATAGTCCTCCCCGGAAATGCCGGAGAGCACCTCCAGATAAGAACCCAGGATGCTCCTTCCGGTCTCCACTTCCCGGGATACGAGCCTCCCGTCCTCTGCCCTGGCGTACACATGGGGGATCCCGTTTTCATAGTAGATCCAGTCCACGGGAAGGACCACCGTCTTCTCATCCTTTTCTCCGGCAGGGACCAGCACCTCCGTCACTTCCTCCTGACGGTACGCCTTTCCCGGCTCGATGGACGCGGAGAATGGATATACGCTCAAGTTGGGATTTCCGGAAGGGACCGCGTCTGTTAGGGGATCTCTTCCTATAAAACAGATGACTGCCGGAAGAGACGACTCTTTTCCATCCACGGTCACGGGGACAGAGACCCGGTCGCCCACGGAAAGCCCCGCCGCCAGGATCTCATTCAGCTGTCCCTCCACCTGATGTCCCGACTTTACATCCAGCACCAGCATGGGCTGTCCGTACATGGCCGCTTCCTCAGAGGTCCGCACCTCCCGCACAGACCCCGCCTCCCCGGCGCATACCGTACATGCTCCGATCTCTTCTTTCAGATCCGAGACCGCCTTTTCATTCCTTTTGATGGCCAGCTCCAGATTCTCATATTCCATGGTCCGCTCCGTCAGCATACGGGCCAGCTCTTCCCCGGTATACCCTTGCGTTTCCTGCTCCAGTCCATCCAGGGCTTCCTCCAGCATCCCGCTGTCAAAATCCCCCTCAAATCCCGGCGCCTCAGGTCCTGCGCTCTCCTCCGGCAAAGCCGTACTTTCCTCCGGTACAGAGCTGCTCTCTTCCGGGGAGGGACTCTCCTCCGGCACGGAGCTGCTCTCCTCCGGAGAGGAACTTTCCTCCGGCACGGAGCTGCTCTCCTCCGGAGAGGAACTTTCCTCCGGTGCGGAGCTGCTCTCTTCCGGAGAGGAACTCTCCTCCGGCACGGAGCTGCTCTCCTCCAGCTCCTCCCGGATCTGTTCTTCATAGACCTTTCCGTCAAACTCCCAGGTAAAAAGGATCTCTCCATCTTCCCCGGACACATGGATCCGCGCGCGCTTTTCCAGGCGGATGAGCTTTGCCAAAACTTCCGCCGATACCATACCGCCTTTTTTCAGATAGTAGACGTAAGGATCCTCCTCGCTCCCGTCGCCGCGCTGCGGCGCGCTGCCTGTCCCGATCTCCTCATAGAGCACGAAAGCTCCCGTTTCCGGCGCTGTCTCCACGCCGCTCTCTTCTGCCGAAGCTCCTTCTCCCGGGACTTCACCCACGATATGGATCAGGCCGCCGCCCACGGCTCCTGTCCGGACCTCTTTTCCCTCCACGGGCAGGACCGCTCCCATCCTTTTCAGCTCTCCGATGTGATCCCCGAGCCGTTCCAGATAGATCCGCTCATTCTCCAGCGTAAGCTCGATCCCGGAAAGCTCCTGTTCCAGCTCGGAGGGATCGTACTGAAAAAGGGGCTGACCTGCCTCCACACCGTCTCCCGCCTCCACATAGAACTCCGATACCGGACGGGCCGAATCGGCGTAAAAGATCCGGCTGCTCCCGGCAGACACCGTGACCGGAACGGAAATGCTTTCCGTCCATTCCGCCAGACGCAGGCCCTCCACAGAATAGACGGGGACCGGGACTTCCCCGCTTCCGAAAGCCCTCCGCAGACTTATGCCGCAAAGGAGTCCGGCCGCACACAGGAGCGCTGCGGCAAGGACCGCGCAGACTGCTCGTTTCTTCATCCGCCCACCCCCTGTTCACCAAAGGACACCTTCTGTCCCTCCTTCAGCGAGTCCATGGGCCACGCCAGATAATCGGTCATGGAGAGCCCTTCCTCGATGACATAGGCGCTCCTCCTGTCGTTGTAGGCTCCCAGAGACACGGACCTCTTTTCCAGGTTTCCGCCGCTCCCCGCGGCCCATACCCAGGGATCCCCGTCCACGTCCAGGATATAGCCCTGGGGAAGGACGATCTCCTGCGTCTCCTCTTCTTCCTCCTGTTCCAGCTGCACATAGACATGCTGCCCGGCAAAAAAGCCTTCCGCGTTTTCCAGGATCCCATGGACCTCATAGGAAGACGGTCTCATGGCCCCGCCCTCTGTAACGCCTCCAGACGGTGTTCCCGACTCTGTCCTGCTTATGGCCGCCGGGCAGGAGAGCTTCCCATCCCGGTCCTGCACCGTCACCTCCATGCCGGCTCTGAAATCCTCAAGCTCCTCCTCGCTCACGGAAAAGGTAAGCTCATAAGTCCCGTCGGATACGATGGTGATGGAACGCCCGTCTTCCCCCACCGCCGTGACGGTGCCGGCGCAGGGAGAAGAGACGGTGGAAACGCTCATCTGCTCTGTGAGCCTGGAGATCTCCCGTTCCCGCAGGCCGAGGTCGTACTCTGCCTGCCGGATCTGTCCTTCCAGATCCACGATCTGCAGATCATAGCTTCCCTGTTCTCCGGCAGGCGCGCTTTTTTTCGCCTCCCGCAGGGAAGAAAGCTGTCCTTTAAGCTGGCTCAGAGTAAGTTCCGCCTGCTCCAGGTCCAGGCCGGCCTGTTCCAGATCCAGCTCCAGACCGGAATTGTCATAAGAAGCCAGGGCCGTCCCCACCTCTACCCGGGAGCCTGCCTCCACCAGGAGCCCGCCCAGCTCCCGGTCCTCCTCCAGGCGCACCTCCACCGTCTCCTCCGGCATCAGCACCCCCAGGAACCGTCTCCGGACCGCCATCTCATCCGCGTACCCCGTGAGCCCTGCCACGGACTGCACCGGGATCTCCTCGCTTTGTTTCTGCTTCCGGACCGCCGGGGTCCCGAAATAGATGCCAAGCCCGGCCGCCGCCAGGAACAGAAGGACTGCTCCAAAGATCATCCATTTCTTCTTTTTCATGCCGCGCTCCCCTCCTCATAAGTCTGGAAATAGAACCAAAGCCCCAGCGCCAGGGCCGCTCCCCAGTAGAGGAGCCTCCCCGCCGTCAGACGGAACATATCCGCTCCTGTCATCATGGGAAGCAGGGAAAGGTATGTCTCTCCCGTGATCCCCATCAAATACAGAAATGCCGGAAGCTCCAGGAGCAGGGCCCCCACAAGGATCGTATGGATCATGTTCCCGCATCGTCTGGAAAGCCACAGGATCAGCCCGATGGCCGCCAGCATCCCCAGATACCGGGAGAGGCCCACCAGAGCCAGATAAGCCCATAGAGGGACATTGAAAGGCATATCCGAAAGCTCCGCAAGGCTTTTCATGGGCGCTGTGAGGCCATGGACTCCATAGACCTGGAACACCGCCAGATACCTGGGCAGATACGCGATCAGATAAGCCGCCGTCCCATAGAGGACGCAGGAAAGGTATTTCCGCAGGCAGACGCTGCCTCCGCCCCGGATATACGCCCTCTGGAGCATCTCCACCTTCGTGCTCTTCTCGATGGAAAAAACGGCCGAAAGGCCCAAAAGCAGGAAAAAGGAGAGCTTCGCTACATCCATCACATCCGCCCTGCGCCCATGCATGCCAAAGAGATCCTGCCAGCCCGTCTGATAAAAGACCTCCGCTTCCTGTCCGGCCCGGTTTTCGCTCAGCACATACTCATACTGGGAAAGGGCCATATCGAAGCCTCCCCTGGCATCGCTTAAGGCAGAGGCCTCCATCTGGGCCGCCTGAAGCTCCGCATAGGAGGCCTCCCCGGCGTCATAGGCGTCGGAGATGCGTTTAAGTTCCCGCTCTTTTTCCTCAAACCAGTCGTACTCCTCCTGATAGACCTTTGCCGCCTCTTCCAAAGGAAGACCTTCCGCCTTGATCACATAGGAATGGTAGAACCGGTCATAGGGGGTCCCGTAGACTTCAGGATCCTTATAGCTGTTCCACTGGAGCAGGGCGAAGACCACCAGGAGGATCCAGGCCCGCTCCATGACAAAGATCTTATAGAGTTCTTTTCCGAAAAGTCCTGTACGGACGGTCCTCCGTTTTCCGCGCCTCCTCCTCAGGACTCCTCTGACCGCGGATACCAGCCGGTTTTCCGCGCCCAGGGCAGAAGCCTCCTTCACAAACCGGCGGAGAGCCAGGAAGACCGACAGGCCAAACACCAGGATCCCCAAACTTACGCATATGGGCACCACGTTCACCGGCCAGCCAAATAGGTTCATGTTGAGATAATCTCCGAAGAACCAGGCCGTATCCGCAAGGCACACCAGGTTCAGGATCTTAAGTGGGCTTAAATACGAATGGAGGCTGATGGACAGATACAGGACAAATTCCGCCAGGAACACAGCTCCCATGGCCAGACAGGCGCTGACCGCGTTCTTAAATACCGTGCACAGCAGAAAGACCAATGCGCCCCACACCAAAGCGGCGGCCGTCTTCACCGCCAGGAAGCCCAGCAGATACTGTCCCACCGTGATCTCATAAGGAGAGGTCAAAAATCCGTCCACGCTTTGGATCTGCCTGGAAAGATCCCCCAGCCCCAGGGTCAGCTCCGCCGTCAGAAAATCCGTCAAATAAAACAGCACCGTCGCCGCCGCCGTGATGGAGAGGAGCACCAGGAGCTTGGCCGATGCCGTCTCCAGATACCCCTTCTTGGTGGGCTTGATGAGGAGGAGGGTCCCCTCATCCCGCTCTCCGATCACCATGGAAAGGCCCAGGATCACGATAAAGCAGAGTAGCAGAAGATCCGTGACCCTGGAACGGGTGGCCAGGATCACGCCCTCCGGGTCCTCCGCCGGGAGCACGTTTCCCTTCAGATGCTCATAGACCGGCGGCGTTTTCTGGATATTCCGGTAAGAAAATGTCCCCGGCCTCCCGAAGAGGGAGGAAGAGGTCATGATCTTTGCCTCTTCTCCGATCCCATCCAGGTATTCCCCGTAATGCGCCGCCGCCGAGACCTGTTCCAGCACATCCTGGAGGAGCCGCCTTTCCAGATAAAAATTATCCAGGTATAAAAGATACCCGGCGTCGATATCCAGATCCGGGTAGGCATCCATCAGCTCCCGGTTGGAACTTAGGAATCCCGCTTTCTCCTCATCCGTCCAGACATCCTGTCCGTCGGCCCACTGCCGCCAGACGTCCACCGCCTCCAGGAGGCGGATCCGTTCCGCGAGATACGCTTCCGCCTCCAGGGCCGTCATCCCCTCAAGGCTTTCATAAACCTCCCCGATGTCGTGCCTTGTGTAGCCGTATCCGACGCGCCTTCCGCTCTCCCGGTACACCATCAGCCCGTTGAACAAAAACAGCGCCAGCAAAAGGAGAGGGAGCATCCGTCTGGAAAAGAGCTTTTTCATTTCATAGTAAAGAAGCCCTGCCAAATCCCCACCTCCTCTATTCTTTGAAATAAGACAGATACACATCCTCCAGCCCCGGACGCATGGCCTCCGCCTCGTACCCATCCGGCCTCCGGTCCGCGATCACCCGCACAAAGAGTATGTCGCCTTCCCGGGAGATGTTCCCGGTCAGATACCCCTTCTCCTCCGTAAGCTCAGGAAGCTTCTCCTCAGGGATCTTAAGCTCCCACACCTTTCCCGAAAGGGCCGCGGTGAGCTCCTCCCTGGTGGAATCGGCCATCAGTTCCCCCTCCCGGATCAAAAGGATCCGGTTGGCCACCGACTCCACATCGGTCACCACATGGGTGGCGATGATCACGATCTTATCCGCCGCGATCTCCGAAATCAGACTGCGGATGGCGATCCTCTGCTTGGGATCCAGCCCCGCCGTGGGTTCGTCCAGCACCAGCACCTTCGGCTCGTCTAACACCGCCTGGGCGATCAGGAGCCTCTGCTTCATGCCGCCGGAAAAGGACCGGATCTTATCCCCGGCCACATCCGAAAGCCCCACCTGCTCCAGCACCTTCGGGATCCTTTCCCTGGCCCTGGACTTTTTCATATCCCGCAGGGCCGCGATATAGGACAGGAACCCCGCCGCCGTAAAGTTTGGATAAAGGGCCTGCTGCTGCGGCATATATCCCAAAAGGCCCCGGAAACGGCGGCCCATCTTTGCGATGTCCTCCCCGTCGCAGAGGATCCTCCCGGATGTGGCCCGAAGGTTCCCGGTGAGGATGTTCATGAAAGTACTCTTCCCGGCGCCGTTTGGCCCCAGGAAACCATAAACGCCCTCGGTGAGGACCGCATCGATCCCCTTCAGCGCCTGTTTTTTTCCATAATTTTTCACAAGGGCCTGGATCTCCAGCTTCATGGCAGACCTCCTCTCTGATGCTATTTTAAAAATACCCAATTGTCATTTCCTTCCAAAAAATCCTTTAAAGACATTGTAGCAAGCTGTGACCTGGCCGGATCCTGATCAACTGTATAATCTACGAGGACTTTATCCTTTTTTATTTCTGCAATACGATAATAAGGATCTGCTGCTTCCGTCCTGACCAGCTCATACTTTCCTGATCCCAGATATTGGTATGTCCTTTTCTTGTTATCCTCTTCGTTTGTGAAGGTGAGTAGCTTGATCTCCGTTCCCCAGTACAGATCCGGAAATGCCTCCAGGCCCTCCAGTACCGTATCCAGCTTTCCTGTATCCAAATCCAAAACCTTGACGGAATACGCATCCTTTTCTTTTACCGCGTACGCAAACAGATTTCCGTTCAGCTCACAGCCAATATAAAGATCCGTTTTCCCCAGCGGTTCTGTGACCTCGCCCGTTTCCATATCGAGCATCTTTAAGATCCGGTCTGCCCCCTCTTTTTCTCTGCAATAAAAGAGAAGCCGGTTTTCATATTCTCCGTACAATTCATAGGAACCGTTCTCCAAAACAGGCTGAAGCAGTTCCTCTTCCCTGGTATCAAAATGATACTGATACAGTCCGCTTATGGAACGTTCACCATCCCACTTCCCGGTTTCTTCATCAAAAACAGGGTCATTGGACGTATAAACACAGGAATTGTCAAAATACAGATAGACTCTCCCGCCTGTATGCCCGATCTCCCCAAGTTCCTGCTCGTTCTGCCCGTCCAGATCGCAGCTGTAAAAACAGTATGTAAAACCCTCCTGTTGTTTTAAATAATACCACTTATCACCAAGTCTCCCGATGGTACTGGTATTTCCCAGCCGAACCGCCGCACATTCCTCCGTATCATGGGTACAGTTGACCCTGCCGCATAAGGGTATATAGGTGTCGTTCCCGTAATCGTAATATTCCAGCCTTGTATACTGGCCCGGTACCTGATAACGATAAGCATGATTTCTTCCCCGCTTTCCGCCGCGTCCGGTCAGTATTCCAGCCGTATCCAGTTATCCTTTCCCGCTGTGAAATCCTCTATGGACATCTTCGCCAGGTACTGATCCCTGCCGGCCGTAAATTCCGCGATCACCTGACCGTTTTCCACAGCTAAAAACCGGTAATCCGGATCACTTTTCTCCTCCCGGATCTGCTGACAGCTTCCATCTTCTTTATACAGATACGTCTTTCGTTCATCCTTCTCAGAACTGCTTATGCTGAAAGCTTTCATTTCTGATCCCCAGGCAAATTGCGTGTAATCCACCACCATATCCCCCTCATATTTCCAGATTTCTTTCTGCTCGCCAGTCTCCAGATCCAGTTCCATTACCTGATAGCCTTCCTTCCCCTCCGTTCTGATCATATAGGCAAAGATATTTCCATCCAGTATGCCATTTATAAAACCATCCGTCTCTCCAATGAGGTCCGTCACTTCTCCTGTTTCCAGGTTTAATGTCTTTGCATAAAACCCTTCGTATTTTCTTTCCACATAGATCAATTGATCCTCATATCTGCCGTAGATCCCATACCCTGCGTTCAGCATTTCCGGACAGAGGATCTCTTCTTTCTGCTCCTTAAAATCATAACGGCGGATAGTACTTATATAATCCTCCGGTTTTCCGGTCTCTTCGTTATAACGCCAATCCGTCATCTCATAAATGCAGGAATCCTCATAAAACAAACACTCAAATCCAACTCCAAACCCGATAGTACCGATCTTTCTCTCATTCTGTCCGTCCAGATCCGCGCTGTAAAAGCTCATGTTATATCCATCCACCATCAGGTAATACCACTTGTCCCCGATCTTTCCCAGGCCAGACGCCTCACTGAGGTGCACAGCCATACAGTCGTCCGTATCGTGGAGGCAATTGGCCTTGGAACAGAGAGGCATATAGGTCCCGGTCTCATATTCATAGTACATCCTGTTTCCCAGCATGATATTGACGACCAGTCCTTCTTCCAGATATGTGCAGTCCCCCTCTGCGAAAGATCCCTCCTGATCCAGAACTTTTTCTTCTCCTCCGCAGCCGGAGATGAACAGTCCCAGACACAGGATCAATAAGATCCCCTTCTTCTTCATACTCTTCTCCCCCTTTCCGCCGGATCCCGCAGCCGTCAATACTCCAGCACCGTCCAGCAGCTCTTCCCGGCCAGAAAATCCTCTCTATCCATCTTCACCAGATCGAACAGCAGATTTTCTCCGTATATCCTCCCTACCACCAGGTCATCCTTTACAGCCACCAGTTCCATGTATGTATCTTCTCCGCCTTTGCCGATCAGTTCCAGTTTTCCGTTCTCCGAGTACAGATACCGCTCATACCGGAACTCCCCGAGGCCGTGGTCGTCGCCGCTTACCGTCAGGATCTTCATTTCCGGGCTCCAGAAGCTCTCAGCTCCCTGCTCGATCCCGTTTATGAGGATCTTCTCCCACTTTCCCGTCTCCAGATCCAACTTGATCACCGTATTTTCGCCGTTTTCCGTAACGCTGCACACAAAGTCGTTTCCGCTCATTGAAGCGTCCATCCACAATGCCTTTCCCGGGAGCGGATTTTGGATCTCCCCTGTACGAAGATCCATGATCCGCAATTCATGGATCGTTCCCGTCCATTCCCGGTAAACCAGGAGATTCCCTTTTTTTCCATATAGGTAATAAGCTGTATTCCTTTCTCTTTTTTCAGGGCACAAAAGCTCGCTCTCTCCCGTTTCCAGATCGATCCTGTAAATGGCGCTGTTATTTCCCAGCCACTCATTGGTTGTTTCGTCAAAAAATACATCTTGGGAAACCACAATGCAATATTTCTCATAAAATATACTTGTCCAATCAATTTCATGCGGAAAAACCGTTATAGTCTTTTCCTTCCCTCCATCCAGGTCACAGCTGCAGATTTCTGTCTTTCCGCCGTCCAGAAGCTTAAAACGGTACCATTTATCTCCAAGCCGCCCCATCCTCGACTGTTCCGCGAAAGAGACAGCCGTGCACTCCGGCCCGTCATGACGGCAGTTCGCCCTGGCGCACAGCGGGTAATAGCTTCCCGTCTCATAATCCAGATAGTCCATTTTCCCCTTTTCATTGGGGCCATTAGGTCTTGCATATGCAAGTCCCTCTTCTGTATAACAGAAATTTCCCACCTGCATGGAGGACTCCGCGCCGGCTGCTCTTTCTTCCTTTCCGCAGGAAGAAAGGAACACACTCAGGCAAACCAGGACAAACACCGCTCTTTTCTTCATGGGATCCCCCCTCCCTGCTCTCCTCCGTGTCCGGTCAGTATTCCAGCCGTGTCCAGTTATCCTTTCCCGCAGTGAAATCCTCTATGGACATCTTCGCCATCCCTTCCGCCGGATCCCCCCTGGGGCAGATCCTCCCGCTCCATTAAATCCGGTTTTTTCTTTATAAAATCCCTTCCGTTCAATATTTTCTATATTTTTATTGTACTTATGCGGTATATGCTTGTCAATACAATTGATTTTACAAATATTATGTGATAACTTAAATTTACGGCAGGATCCGAACCGATTGACCGGCAGTGATCTCCAATACCTCTGCTTCCCATGTCCCGGACAGGTAATCCTCTGCTTTTATTCTGGAAAAGGAATGGTGGTTCTCGATAAAGCTGTCCGCAAAAATGCGCTTCTCGGCGCCGCCTGGCCCCGGGAAGCCTTAAAATTTCTCTCTGTCATTACGTTTCTAATTGTTCATTCATGCTCTCGATTACCTCCGGAAGCCCCAAAGCCTCTGTTTCCCGCTTAAGCCTCTCTATCTCTCCCTGCATATCATCTGCGATGCCATAAAGAAGGGACTGGTATTCCTCCAAAAATGTCACATTGATCTGGCTGATCTTATCATCCATACCATTCAGATCAAAGGTTTTATCCATCAATTCTGATACAGGAGCCTCTTCGATAAAATCCCATAACACCTCTTTTTTATTAGTGGGCTCCTTATAAGACGGCATTGTAAGAAAAGGATTCCCAAACCCTAAAAGCCTGGCATTACCTGAAATTTCATAATCGCCTAAAAATTCCACATGGTCATCCGCTAGCTTATAGCTTTCTCCTTCTTTTCCATAGACTAGAGCATCCGACAGCTCCCCGTCTGTATAAATCGCTGCAAGGGCCTCCATCGCTTTCTCTTTTTGACTGCTCCCGGCCAAAACCGCTGTCTTAATATAATGGTCTCATAAATTAAGACACTTTTTCGGACAATTTTTAATGAATCTGATATACTAAAATCAATACGAAAGAGAGGA
>CAJFUL010000016.1 GCA_904420245.1 Candidatus Paralachnospira avium | reverse complement strand
GTTACCATAGTAAAATTCTTCAATAAAGTTTTTCATTATGTAATCCTCCGTTATAAGTTGAATTATCCCACTAATTCAATCAAACTGACTGATTACAAAAGCCGAAAGGAGGCAGCTTCCTTACGAAGTGCCTCCCTTGGCAGGGTCCTTTTTTTTACTCTATAGGAAACGCTCTGTGGGATCCTTTTTTACCGTTTCGCGGAGACAGAGCGAGACAGGTACGGCGCGGCGCGGTCCCGCAGAACGAAAAAAGGATCCTGCATGGCAGGATTCCTCTCCGCCGCAGACAAGTCCCACGGAGGGTTTTGCTCTATGGAAACGGAGGGTTCTCTGCCTCCAAGGATCTACTTCTGTTTTTTGCGGGCGCGGCGCCTGTACAGCACCAGGCCCGGGACCGCCGCCAGGGCCTCCGCGGCCGGACAGGCCAGCCAGATCCCCGTCATCCCCCACAGGGCGGAAAACCCAAAGGCCGCCGGGAGGATCAGGAGAAAGCCCCTCAAGATCGAAAGGATATGGGCGGGGAGCGCCTGTTCCACCGACGTGAAATACACCGCCAGGATGGTATTGTAGCCGATGAAGGGCGCCGATATAAAGTAGAGCTTCAGTCCCTCCACGGCGGTCTTCTGGAGCTGCAGGTCATGCTCGCTGTTGAAAACGGCGGCGATGGGCCGGGCAAAGAAAAAGACAGCCAGATACACGGCAGCGGAAAAAGCCAGCACCATCACCGAAGCCCAGCCAAAGACCCGCCTGGCCCGCTCCTCCTTCCCGGTGCCGTAAAAGGTGCTGATGAGAGGCTGGATCCCCTGTCCGATCCCTGTATACACCGCAAGGACCACCAGAGAGATGTTGGCGGTGACGCCGTAAGCGGCCACCCCCGTATTCCCCTCCAGCCCCAGTATGAGCCCGTTGAAGACCATCATCACCACGCCGGAGGAAACCTGGGCCAGCAGAGACGGAAAGCCCAGAGACAGCGTCTGCCCCGCCAGCCGTGGTTCCGGCCTCGTCCGGACCAGATGGAACGTGTTTTTCTTCCGGATCCAGTGGGGCGTCATCAGCAGGATGCTGATGATCGGGGACAGGCCGGTGGCAAAAACGGCGCCGAAGATCCCCATTCCCATGGGAAAGATAAAGACGTAATCCAGCACGATATTGGAGAGGCTCCCCACCAGCATGGCCGCCATGGAAAGCTGGGGCTCCCCGTCGTTCCTGACGAAGCACAGCAGCACGTTGTTCAGGATAAAGGCCGGAGCAAAGAGCAGGATCCACTTCAGATACGTATCGGTCATCTCCAGAGTCCCCGCATCCGCTCCCAGAGCCGCCGCCATCTGCCGGGAAACCAACAGGCCCAGAACGAAAAACACGGCGGAAAACAGCAGGGCCAGATAGAGGACGTTGGTATAGGTCCTGTCCGCATCCCCGTCTCTCCCCTGACTCTTATAGATGGAAAACCTGGTGGCGCCTCCCATGCCCAGCATGAGCCCTGTCCCATGGATAAAATTGTACACGGGTATGGCCAGGTTCAGGGCGGCGAGCCCGTTGGTCCCCAGCCCCTTGGACACAAAAAAAGTATCTGCCAGGATATAACAGGAGACTCCCAGCGTTCCCAGCACACTCAAGATGACATAGCGGATAAATTCCCGCATATAAGACTGTTTTTCCATAGATCCTCCCTGTCTGATAAAGCCGCTCCCAGACTCCTGTCAATAAAAAGTCTGCCGCGGGGGATCCTCTGTCCCGGGCGGGCCGCCCCGGCGTTTTTCCCTCCGCCTGCGGCGGGCCGCATAAGCGGCAAACTTCCCCTCCGCCGCGGACAGGTCCCACGGAGTGTTTTCGCTCTATGGAAACCAAATTTCCTATAGCGCAAAGAAACGCCGCAGCTTTCTATCTTCATCGGCCTATCGATAGAAAGCCCGGCGCTTCCTTCCTTACCCGGCGGCAAGGAGCAGCTTCTCATAGTCAGTAGTATTATATCGTCTGGGTCTGAAAAAATCAACAGGAAAATCCGCTTCCCTGGGCTCTACGGCTCCTCGTCCCACAAAAGCCTCCAGTCCTCCGCTCCTGGCCACAAAAACACCTGCCCCTTCACCAGACGGCAGTTTTTATCCGCCAGACGGATCTGCTCCATCTCTTCCTCCGTCAGAGGATCCTCCAGGATCCCCCTCAGGTTGTCCACATACTGGGACTCCTTGACGGAAAACGGGATGGGGACCTGTCCTCTCTGCACCGCCCACTTCAGGCAGATCACCGCCGGATGGACCTGATGCGCTTCCGCGGCCTTTCGGATCTCCGGAAGCTCCGCTGCCGCGACGTCCTCCGGCGTCCTGTCCCGCTCCGGACGGGAGGGGGACCCGATGGGGCAGAAACCGATGGGAACGATGCCCCGCTCCGTCACATACCGGAACAGTTCCGGCTGCTGGAACGCCGGATGCAGCTCCATTTCGATGGCGGCCGGCCGGATCCTGCAGAGCGGGAGCACGGCTTCCAGTTTTTTCACCGTCATATTGGACATCCCGATGTGTTTCACCAGACCGCTTTCCACCAGCTCCTCACACTGGCGCCACACGCCCATGTACTCCTTCGCGGAAAAGGGCCTGGAATCCGGATTCCTGGAATCCCCGCCGCAGCCCGGCGCATGGTAATTGGGAAAAGGCCAGTGGATCAGATACAGGTCCAGGTAGGAAAGCCCCAGCTCCTCCAGGCTCTTCCGGCAGGAACGTATCACCTGCCCGTCCCCGTGCATATCGTTCCAGACCTTCCCGGTGATAAAAAGCTCTTCCCGGTCCACGATGCCGTCGGAAAACAGCTTCGCGAAAGCTTTCCCGATCTCTTTTTCATTTTGATAGACAGAAGCGCAGTCGATGAGCCTGTAGCCGCTGCGTACCGCCCCATACACCGCTTCCGCCACCTGGGCGGCTGAATACTTATCGGAGCCAAAGGTCCCGAGCCCTATGGCCGGCATCTCCGCTCCCGTATACAGCTTCCTTACCGGAATCCCTTCCGGCGCCGTCCCTTTTGCCATATCTAATCATCCTCTCCAAACACCACAGCCACTTTTCCGCACTGTCCTCCTGCCATCAACGCGTACGCCTCATCCGCCCGCTCCAGGGGGAATTCATGGGTGATGAGCGCCTCCGGATGGATGTTCCAGCGGACAAGCCGCTCCACCAGCTCCTCCATCCGCCAAAGGCTCGTGACCCAGGAGCCATAGACCGTCTTCTGCCCGTGGATCATATCGGGGCTGGGCTCTATGGTGCAGGTCCCGCCTTCTCCCACAAAAGCGATCCTTCCCCATTCCCTGGCCGCGCGGACAGCCAGGCGCCGGCCCGCGTCGCTGGCGCTGGCGTCGATGGCCCGCTCCACGCCGCGTCCACCTGTGGCCTCCAGGATCTTTTCCAATACATCCTCATCCGGCTCAAAGACCTGGTCCGCAAGGCCCAGCTGCTCCGCCAGGCCGATCCTGTAGGGGTTCATCTCCACTCCGATGAGCTGGCTGGCGCCCATGGCCCTTGCGAGCATCAGGGCCGCCAGTCCCACCGGCCCCAGCCCCGTCACCAGCACCGCGTCGTTTCCGCAGACCCCGATCTTCTCAATGGCCTCATACACCGTTCCGAAGCCGCAGGCCACCTGGGCTCCGTCCTTATAAGTCAGCTGGTCGGGAAGGGGGATCAGGTCCTTCTCCTCGCAGAGGATATAAGGCGCCATCCCTCCGTCTCTCTGCCAGCCGTACGCCCGGCGGTACGGGCTGGTACAGGAGATATAATATCCCCTCCTGCAGTCCGCGCACACTCCGCAGCCGGAGATATGGTAGACGACGACCCTGTCGCCTTTTTTAAACCGCCGCAGCCCTTCTCCCTCGGCCACGATGATCCCGCAGGGTTCATGTCCCGCGATGGTCCCGGGGATATAGCCCTCCGCTCCCTTTCCGGTATGCGCCCTGTAGATGCACCTGATGTCGCTGCCGCAGATGGTGGTGGCCATGGTCTTCACCAAAACCTGTCCGTAGCCCGGCTGCGGTACCTCAAAATCCCGAAGCTCCACCGTGCTGTTTCCGGGCAGGATGGCGCCCTTCATGGTCTTTGGTATCTCCTTCATCCTTCTCCCTCCTGTTCTCTGTGTATTCCACAAGTTCCATGGTTCCATCATATCGGGTTTTTCCGGAAATCTCCAGGGGAGTATCCGACGTTTTTCCGATTTTCATGTCGCGTTGGCGCAGCTTTCTTGTGCGGCGGCATCTTTTGTGCTATGCTGGAAAAAAATCCCGGAGGACCATCGGATGCAGGAACCAGTCGGAAAATTCCATGAAAGCCTGGACATTTCTTTCCCGGTGGGAGAACTGCGCTGTCACGCCCTGAAGCTCTCATACGAATGGCAGCTCCGTTCCTTCCCCGCCCACAGCCACGGAGAAAACAGCTGGGAGATCCACTATATCCCCCGCGGAAAAGGCCGGGTCTTCCTGAACGGGATCCCCTTCTCCGCCTCGGAAAACTCTTTTTTCATCACGGGCCCCCATGTGGAGCACGCCCAGATCTCCGACGTCCGGACGCCCATGGACGAATACTGCGTGTATTTAAGATTTGACCGGAAAGAGCAGGACCAGAAGCGGTGGAAAAATCCGGATTTTCTGGAGCGCTTTCTCTCCACCCCGCTTTTTTTCGGCCAGGACAGGCAGGGGATCCATGGGCTCATGAAGGATCTGTTCCGGGAGCTGGAAGAGCGTCCCATCGGATACCTGGCTCAGGCCGCGGCCCTTCTGACCCAGCTTCTGATCCTCTCTGTCCGCAATTTCGCCGGGGAGGAGCAGACGGCGCTCCCCCCTGTCTGCCCCGGCCTTTCCCAGCGTCTCCAGTTGATCATCGAAGAAAGCTTTCTCTATGATTACCGGGACCTGACCCTGGAGACCCTGTCCCGCCGTCTCGGCCTGGGCCCCCGCCAGACGCAGCGGCTCCTGCAAAAGCACTACGGACAGACGTTCCGTCAGAAAAAGGCCGCAGCCCAAATGTCTGCAGCCCTCATCCTGCTGGGAAAACCGGATCTCTCCCTTTCCGAGATCGCCCTCCGGCTGGGATATTCTTCCGCCGAGCATTTTTCCGCCGCCTTCAAGCGGCAGTTCGGCGCGCCGCCAGGAGCATGGAGGCGGGAGCACCGGGATCAAAAAGCTTAAAATTCCCCCCGGTTCTTTTCCTCATGCACCTGGATCCCCTTTAAGAACATCCAGTTGATGGGCGTCGGGATCCCAAGCTCCTCTCCCATCCGCACGACGCCTCCGGCGAACATCTCCACTTCCGTCTTCTTTCCCGCTTCCAGATCCTGGAGCGTGGACGGCTTGTTGTGATAGGGGATGGAACGGACCGTCTCCTCCTGGGCCTCGATGTCCGCTTCGCAAAGATCCACCCCCAGCCGGTTGGCCACGGCGATCACCTCCCGCATGGCTCCCCGCCGGATCTCATTGGCGGCGCCGCTGACCCGGAAGGCTCCGAACGGGATCCCCAAAAGGGCGCAGGTCATGTTCTCTCCCACGTTGCACATATATTTGAACCAGAGTCCCCGCTTCATATCCTCATCGATCTCATAGGGGATATCGCAGGCGTCAAAGAACGCCTTCACCGCCTGTACCCGGCCGGAAAGCTCCAGGTTTTTTGCCTCCCCGAAGTGGACCTTTCCCCAGTAGGGATCGAAATCCGCCTTTCCGTTCTTCATCACGATGGACATGCGCATATAGGAGTAGAGCACATGGTCCCAGCCATAGGCCGCCGCCACCTTCTCCTCGCTGTCCACCCCGTTCATGACGCAAAGGATCTGCGTATCTTCCCCCACCAGGTTCCGGATGTCCTCGATGGCCTGGGCAAGGCCCATATCCTTCATGGCCATGATGATCAGATCCGCCTTGGGTCCCTCTTCGCCCGGCGTCCGGATCGAAAATTTGTGGTTCACCCCGTTGATGGTGACGCCCTGCTCCTCCAGCCGCTTCTTTCTGGCGCCCTCCGCCACCACCTGAAAATGCTCTCTTCCCAGATATGCCTCCATCCTGGGAGCAAAAAACGAACCCATGGCTCCCAGACCGATGAGGGCCGCATATTTGATCTCCATTTCCACGCCTCCTTTGTCGTTGTCTCCCTTCTATCATACCCGCAGGAGGCTCCGATTTCAAGTGCCGCGGAAGGCAGGTCTCCGGCCGCCTCCTGTCCTACGCCCTGTCTTTCAAAAACACCGCCAGGATCTCATGGACCAGCAGGGGCGCCGCGGAAAGGGCCGTCAGGAAGGCCCACTCTCCCGCTGCCAGGGAAGAGGTCCCGAACACGCCCACAAAATACGGGATCTCCGTCACCATGAGCTGCAGGCCCACCCCCAGGGCGGCCGCCGCCAGCATCATCTTGTTTTTCCAGTGGTTCATCCGGAATACGGAGGTCTCCACATCCCTCATGCCCACCGCGTGGAACAGCTGGGAGAGTCCCAGCACCGTGAAGGCGTACGTCTGACAGCGGTTCAGAAAAGCCGTATCCGCCATCAGGAACTTGATATTGGCAAGATCCACCTGCTGTCCGGTCTGTGAAAGCCAGTCCAGGGGCAGTTTCAAAAAGGCGCCCAGACTGATGAGGGCGATCAGGACTCCGTACAGGATCACGCAGCCCATCCCTCCTCCGTCAAACAGGCTCTCATCCCTGGGCCTGGGCGGCCTCTTCATGTAATTGCGGTTCCCGTTGTCGTCGATGCCCAGGGCCAGGGCGGGAAGGGAATCGGTGATCAGGTTGATCCACAGGATGTGGCTGGCCTTCAGAGGAGAGGGAAGGCCAAAGGCAATGGCAGCCAGCATGGTGATCATCTCCCCGAAATTGGATGACAGGAGAAAGAGTACAGCTTTCCGGATATTTTCATAGATGCTCCGGCCCAGGGCGATGGCTCTGGCGATGGTGGCGAAATTGTCGTCGGCCAGCACCATATCCGCCGCGTTCTTGGCCACGTCCGTGCCCGCGATGCCCATGGCGATGCCCACGTCCGCCGCCTTCAGGGAGGGGGCGTCGTTGACTCCGTCCCCGGTCATGGCCACCGTCTCCCCCGCCGCCTTGCAGGCGGCCACGATCCGGACCTTGTGCTCCGGCGACACATGGGCAAAGACCCGCAGCGAAGGAAGCCTCCCGGCCAGTTCCGCATCCGTCATGGCCTCCATCTCCTCGCCGGTCATGCACTGCTCCTTCCGATCCGCGATGCGCAGCTCCCTGGCGATGGCCAGGGCCGTATCTTCCCGGTCCCCGGTGATCATGACGGTCTTCACCCCGGCCTGCCGGAATTCCTCCACGGCTCCCGCCGCCTCCGGCCGCACCGGATCCGCCATGGCCGCCATCCCCACGAAGACCATGTCCTGCTCCCGTTTTCCTCCGGAATCCTCCCGCATGGCCAGGGCCAGCACACGGAGCGCTTCGCCGGCATACTCCTTCACCGTCATATGGATGCGGGCTCTCTCCCTCTGGCTCATGGGAACGGCCCTTCCCCCCTCCAGCACGCGGGAGCATCTGGCCAGGATCTCATCGGGAGAGCCCTTGGTATAGGCGATGCGCTCCGCTCCCCGTCCATGGACGGTGGTCATCCTCTTCCTGGCGGAGTCAAAGCCGATCTCATCCCGTCTGGGCATGGACCTCTCCAGCTCCCTCCTGTACATCCCATGGAGCGCCGCCATATCCAGGAGGGCCAGCTCCGTAGGATCTCCAAGCCTCTCTTCCTCCTCCTTCTTTCCCCGGCTGGAAGTCCTTCCCCCACGGGAGAGGACAGCGTCGTTGCACAGAGCGAATCCCCGCAGGAAATCCAGATCCCGGACAGGAGACAGCTCTTCCGGCCGGCAGTTCCTCCCTCCCGTATAGCAGCGCCTCACCGTCATCCTGTTCTGGGTCAGGGTCCCGGTCTTGTCAGAGCAGACTACGCTGACGCAGCCCAGAGTCTCCACGCTGGGAAGCCTCCTCACGATGGTACGGACCTTGGCCATCCTGGACACGCTCAGCGCCAGCACCATGGTCACGATGGCCGGAAGTCCCTCCGGCACGGCGGCCACCGCCAGGGAAATGGCGGTGATCAGCATTTCTAGGACATTCCGCTTCTGCCACACGGCCAGCAGGAACAGACAGACGCAAAGAGCCACCGACAGGATGCTGAGGACCCTCCCCAGGTCTCCCAGCCGCTTCTGCAGCGGAGTCTTTTCCTGTTTTTTGTGCTGGAGCAGGCCGGCGATCTTTCCGATCTCCGTCTCCATCCCGATGGCTTCCACGATGCCCTCTCCCCGGCCAGCCGCCACGGTGGTGGACATATAGGCGGCTTCTCCCCGCTCCTTTTCCACAGGGACCGATTCCCCGGTGAGAGCCGCCTCGGAGACTCTGAGGCCGGAAACCCAGGTCAGCCGCAGATCCGCCGGCACCTGGCGTCCCGCCTCCAGACACACCAGATCCCCCGGGATCAGATCCGAGGCCGGGATCTGCCGCAGCTTTTCCCCCTCCTTCAGGAGCGCCTGGGGGCTGGAAAGTTTTTTCAAAGCCTCCAGCGCCTTCTCCGCCTTCCCCTCCTGGATGACCCCGATGATGCCGTTGAGGGCGATCACCGCCAGGATCACCGCCATATCGCTGTATTCTCCCAGCAGGGCGGATACGGCCGCCGCCGCCATCAGGATATAGATCAGCGGGCTCTCCAGCTGCCGCAGGAATCGGACGGCCAGTGAAGGCGGCTTCTCCTCCCGCAGTACATTTTCCCCTCTCCTGTATGTGTGGGCATTTTGTTTTCTGTCCGGCATCGGTTCCTTCCCCTCGTCTTCCATATACTATCAAAGAATATGAGGACAGGCGGAAAAATATGTGATATAATAACAGCACCCTGAGACTATACGATGGAAGGAAGGAAGTTTTATGCCCAGTATCCGCAGCCTTTTATCTTACCAATATAAAAAAAGAACCCGTCATACGAAACATGTTCCGGCCCATGGCAGACTCCAGAATATGCTCCCGCCGGAAGCCCTGTATAAAAAGCACACCGTCCAGGTCCGCACCTGTCAGGACCGCCCCGTCTATTATATGGATTTCCAGAAGGCGCAGGATATGCCCTGCATCCTGTACTTCCACGGCGGCTCCTTCACCAAGGGCCTGAGGAAAAAGGACTGGAAACTCCTGTCGGCCCTGCTGAAGGGCACAGGCTGCCCCATAGCGGTCCTGGATTATCCTCTTGTCCCGGAGCACACCCACAGGAGCATCCTCTCCTACTGCCTGGAAGTCTACGATACCTTGAGCAGCCAGTGTCCCCACGGCCTCCTGCTGATGGGAGACTCCGCCGGAGCCTCCATCGCCATGGCAGTGGCCCAGGCCGCCGTGCGGGAGCGGCTCTCCATGCCGTCTTCGGTGCTGCTCCTGTGTCCGTTTCTGGACGCCACCGGCGGCAATCCGGTGAAAAACGTACTGGCTCCCAGAGATCCCGTACTGGATCTGGAAAAGGGACGGGAGGCTTCCCTCCTCTACGCCGGCAGCCTTCCTCTGGAGGATCCGCTGGTGAGCCCTGTTTTCGGTTCCATGAAAGGACTTCCCAGGATCTACGTCTGGACGGGGGACAACGATATCCTCTATGCCGACGCCCTGCTCCTGAAGGATAAGCTCCGGGAGGCCCATATCCCTTATCACATCTACGTATATCCGTCCATGACCCATAACTGGATGTATGAAAATCTTCCGGAATCCCGCACGGCGGTGCGGCAGATCATCCGGGAGGTCCGGAATCTGGCGGATTTTCCCATCCGGTAACGACCGCCGGAAGGATGTGGTCTCCGCCTGCTGCGGGCTGTCCGGCGCCGGCGGCACTCGTTTAAAAACGGCCGGAGTGCGGTCCTATAGAAGAACAAAGAGTTCCGCTTGCGGAACTCTCGCGCCGAGTGCGGTCGCTTTAGTTTCCTCTTCGCGCGAGTGCGCATCCCACGGAGTGT
>CAJFUL010000015.1 GCA_904420245.1 Candidatus Paralachnospira avium | reverse complement strand
TCCAGGAGGGCAAGCTGTATTTCCTGCAGACCAGAAACGGCAAGAGAACGGCCAACGCAGCCATCCAGATCGCCTGCGACCTGGTGGATGAAGGCAAGATCACGCCGGAAGAGGCTGTGTGCCGCATCGAAGCCAAGTCCCTGGACCAGCTTCTCCATCCTACTTTTGACGCAGACGCTCTTAAGTCCGGCGAAGTGATCGGATCCGCTCTTCCCGCTTCTCCCGGCGCGGCGGCAGGCAAGGTTTACTTCTCCGCTGAGGATGCAAAGGCTGCCCATGAAAAGGGCGAGAGAGTCATCCTGGTCCGTCTGGAGACATCCCCTGAGGATATTGAGGGTATGCACGCTGCAGAGGGTATCCTGACTGTCCGCGGCGGTATGACCTCCCACGCTGCCGTAGTTGCCAGAGGTATGGGCACCTGCTGTGTATCCGGCTGCGGCGAGATCAAGATCAGTGAAGAAGATAAGAGATTTGAACTGGGCGGCTACACCTTTACAGAAGGAGATTACATCTCCCTGGACGGCAGCACCGGTAAGATCTACAAAGGCGACATCAAGACTGTGGAAGCTTCCGTAGGCGGAAACTTCGGCCGGATCATGCGCTGGGCAGACCAGTACCGCAAGCTGCAGGTACGCACCAACGCGGATACTCCCGCCGATACGGAAAATGCCGTAAGGCTGGGCGCGGAAGGCATCGGCCTGTGCCGTACGGAGCATATGTTCTTTGATCCCGACAGGATCCCGAAGATCCGCAAGATGATCCTTTCCGATACCGTAGAAGAGAGAGAAGCTGCGCTCAACGAGCTGATCCCCTTCCAGAAAGAGGACTTCAAGGCGATGTACAAGGCTCTCAAGGGCCGTCCCATGACCGTCCGTTATCTGGATCCGCCTCTCCATGAGTTCGTGCCCACGGATCCCGAGGACATCAAGGCACTGGCTGCCGATATGGGCCTGACTCCTGAGGAAGTGCAGGCAAGGTGCGACGAGCTCCATGAGTTCAACCCGATGATGGGCCACCGCGGCTGCCGTCTGGCCGTGACCTATCCGGAGATCGCCAAGATGCAGACCAGGGCCATCATGGAAGCTGCCATCGAGGTCAAGGAAGAGATGGAATACGACATTGTTCCTGAGATCATGATCCCTCTGGTAGGCGAGAAGAAAGAGCTCAAATATGTGAAGGACGTTGTGGTAGAGACCGCCGAGCAGGTCATGAAGGAAAAGGGACAGTACATCAATTACCACATCGGTACGATGATCGAGATCCCCCGCGCTGCCCTGACTGCGGACAAGATCGCAGAGGAAGCAGAGTTCTTCTCCTTCGGTACCAATGACCTGACCCAGATGACCTTCGGCTTCTCCCGTGACGATGCCGGCAAGTTCCTTCCTTCCTACTATGAGAACAAGATCTACGAATCCGATCCTTTCGCAAAACTGGATCAGGAAGGCGTAGGACAGCTGGTGGCCATGGCAGCCAAGAAGGGCCGCTCCACCAACCCCAACCTGAAGCTCGGAATCTGCGGCGAGCACGGCGGCGATCCCAGCTCCGTGGAGTTCTGCCATAAGATCGGCCTCAACTATGTATCCTGCTCACCGTTCCGCGTACCTATTGCCAGACTGGCGGCGGCGCAGGCAGCGATCATGGACAAGCAGTAATTTTATAGAGATGTATGATGGAGGGACCGCCCCGCAGGGGGCGGTCCTTTTTTGCTCCATAGGAAACTTATCGTTCTGAACCGGGGCGGCTGTGAGTACACGGCCGCTTGTCTGTACTTTGTGGGTATACATTTGGAAAAATATGGCAAATTGTTCCATAAAATATGAAAAATATGATATACTTATAATATCGTAAAAATGGATGGGAGGGCTTCCGCGTGGAAATAAGAGACTTGCTCACACAGTTTTTTGATGCGTATCTGGTAAAACGGGATATGGAGTCTGCATTGGCATGCCTTTCCGATCAGGTCATCAGCCTTGGAACGGGCGCTCAGGAGCTGGCTTTGGACAAAGAAGGCCTCCGGGAGCTCATGAGGCATGAATTTGAGAGTATTCCCGGCGGATTTTCCTATGTCATCGGCGATTATCGGGAGAATTGGTACAGCGATGAGCTATGCGGCGTTTACTGCAGCGTGCTGACGTCCATGGCCGATGGGAACGGAGAGGAGGTGTCCTTCCAGACACGTCTGACCATGACGGCCGCCAGGCTGGAGGGGCGGTGGCAGATCCTCAGCCTGCATATGTCCGCTCCTTCTGACCAGCAGGAGGGAGAGGAGTTCTTCCCCATCAAATATGGCCGTCAGGCAGTGGGCAGGCTGGATGCCGCCGCCAGCAGGAAACTGGTGGAGATCATGCTCTCCATGCTTCCCGGCGGAGTGATGGGCGGTTATCTGGAGGAGGGTTTTCCCCTGTACATCATCAACGACACCATGCTGAATTATCTGGGATATACGTATGAGGAGCTGGTGGAGGAGACCGGGGAGGAGATGCGGAAGATCATCGCGCCGGAGGACTGGGAGCGGGTGGAAAAGACCATTTATGAAAGCCTGGAACAGACGGGAGAATACGATGTCCAGTACCGGGTGGTGAGAAAAGACGGCACCAGGCTGTGGGTGGACGATAAGGGCCACGAGATCCTCACGGAGGACGGCAGGAGGGCCATGATCAGCGTCATGCTGGACATCAATGAGGATATGGCCCTTCAGGAGAGACTGCGGCAGGAGGCCATGGAGGACCCGCTCACAAAGATCCTCAACAGGAAGGGCGCCATCGCCAATATCGAGGAAACCATCATGAAGGAGCTTCCCGGCGCCATGTTCGTGCTGGATATTGATAATTTCAAGCAGCTCAACGACAACTATGGCCATCAGATCGGCGACCAGGTGCTGGTGCTCCTGGCGGACATCATGAAGACACATTCCCGGGAAGGCGACGTGGCCGCCAGGATCGGCGGAGATGAGTTCCTGCTCTTCCTGCCTGGCTGTGTGCGGACAGATGTGCTGGAGAGCAGGGCGGAGAGCATCTGTCAGGCGTTCCGGGAGGCCGCGGCCCCATATGAGAGGGCGGATCTGTCCGTCAGCATCGGGATCTCCGTAAACGACGGGAGCCGTGATTTTGACCAGCTGTTCAAGGAGGCCGACGACAGGCTGTATATGGTCAAAAACAGTGGGAAGGGCAGCTTCCGGTATGTAAATCATCTTGCCGCCGGACTTACGGACCGGGAGGAGCCATGAGGCTGCATACAGAATACATTACGGAAAGATCCGTCCTGCCGTTCCGGAGAATACGGAAGCCGGGCGGTTGAAACGCCGAAGGCGGAATATCCAGGAAAACGGCAGGTCGTTGATCTTGAAATGCCGGACAGCCGCGCGGAAAAATGAAATGCCGTTATTTGCAGAAAGCAGTAAGTCTGAAAAAGACTTGCTGTTTTTTTTCTGCGGGGTTTCCATCGGATAGAAACCCTCCGCAGGATCCGGTTTCGGAGCTCTTTTTCGCGGAAAGTATCAAAAATGGTCCCGCGGCGCATACTAGAGGAGAACATGAAAAACGGCAGGAGGACGGAAATGAAAGAGATCGTCAATAAAATCTTTGAGGGCTTCATGAGGTTTGCCTCATCCAAGACCGTGACGGCGCTGAAGGATGGTTTTGTGCTGACCATGCCGGCTACGCTGATCGGTTCCCTGTTCCTTTTGATCGCCAACATCCCCATACCGGGATATGCGGATTTCATGGCGCGGTTTCTGGGCGCCGGCTGGAATGTGGGGCTGAACCAGGTATCCGCATGCACCTTTGACATCCTGGCCATGATCATCGCGGTGGGGATCGGATACGCCTATGCCAAAAACGAGAAGCTGGACGGCATCTCCTGCGGGATCCTGTCGCTGATCTCGTTTCTGATCGTGTCGGCTTCTTCTGTCACGGCTCCGTCCGGGGAGACTGTCACCGGCGTCATTCCCAGGACCTGGACCGGGGGCAACGGAGTCATCGCCGCCATCATCGTGGGGATCCTGGTGGGAAAGCTCTTTACCTTCTGCCAGAAGAGAAATCTGAGGATCAAAATGCCGGCCGGTGTGCCGGAGGGCGTCACCAATGCCTTTTCCGCCCTGATACCGGGCCTGCTGGTGATCTTCCTCTCTATGGTGGTCTACCAGCTCTGCATGGTCTACGGGGGAGCCTCCCTGACGGAACTGATCTTCCGGCTGATCCAGACGCCGCTCCAGAATGTCAGCAGCACCTGGACGGGAGGGATCCTGATCGTGATCCTGATCTCCGTCCTGTTCTGGGCCGGACTCCACGGACCCAATATCGTGATGGGAGTCATGGCGCCGATCCTGACGGCCAACGCCCTGGCCAACCAGGCAGTCCTGGATGCGGGAAAAGCCATGACGGCCGAAAACGGAGTGCGGATCCTGACGCCGCAGATCATCGACTGCTTTGTGAAGCTGGGCGGCACGGGGGTCACCATCGGTCTTCTGACGGCGGCCCTGATGGCGGCCAGGTCCCGGCAGATGAAGGAGATCTCCAGGCTCTCCTTTATCCCGGGGATCTTCAACATCAATGAGCCGGTCATCTTCGGCCTGCCCATCGTATACAACCCGATCCTGCTGATCCCGTTTATCCTGGTGCCTCTCATCGCCTTCGTCATCACCTACGGGGCGGCTGTCATCGGCTTCCTGCCGGTATTCGGCAGCGTGCAGATCCCATGGACCACGCCGCTCATCGTTTCCGGCTTTATCCTGGGAGGATGGAGAGGGGCCGTGGTGCAGATGGTGATCCTGGCGGTCTCCGTGGCCGTTTACTATCCCTTTGTCCGGAGACAGGACCGGGTATTTTATCAACAGGAACAACAGGCGCAGATGGAAGAAGGAGGAAGATCATGAGGAAGATCGTGTTATGCTGCAATGCGGGGATGTCCACCAGCATGCTGGTGGAAAAGATGAGGAAGGCTGCGAAGGAGCAGGGGATCGCCTGTGAGATCACGGCTTATCCCATAGCGGAGGCGGAGGAGAAGGCGAAGGACGCCGACGTGATCCTCCTGGGGCCTCAGGTCAGGTATGAGCTGAAAAAGATCAAAAAACTTTTTCCCCATAAGCCTGTGGAGGCCATCGCGCCGGCGGACTATGGGATGCTGCGGGGCGAGAATGTGCTGAAAACGGCCATTGCCATGATGGAGGCGTGAGATGGAGAAAGAACTGGATCTGGAAGAGATTTGTTTTCAGATGATAACGGCGGCGGGGGAAGCGAAATCCAGCTATCTGGAGGCGCTGGAGGCTTTTAAAGAGGGCGACCGCCGGTCGGCTGAGGAAAAGATGAAGGAGGGCGACCGGAATTTTGCCGCGGCCCATGAAAGCCATGGACAGCTGGTGCGGCGGGAGAGTTCCGGGGAACCGGTTCGGATGACGCTGCTGCTGAGCCATGTGGAGGATCAGATCATGTCCGTGGAAGTGATCCGCCTGATGGTGCGTGAATTTTGCAGCCTGTATGAGAGGCTGGACAGCGAGGTGAAAGGATGAGGTTTTCTGAAGATTTCCTGTGGGGCGGCGCCGTGGCCGCCCATCAGCTGGAGGGAGGGTGGAAGGAAGGCGGAAAAGGCGTCAGCACCGCCGACGTGATGACGGCCGGATCCCACGGGACCGCCAGGAGGATCACCGACGGCGTGATCCGGGGAGAGAACTATCCCAATCACAGAGGCATCGATTTTTACCACCGGTATCCGGAGGACATCAGGCTGTTTGCGGAGATGGGCTTCCGCTGTTTCCGCACATCCATCGCCTGGACCAGGATCTTTCCCACGGGAGAGGAAGAAGAGCCCAATGAAGAGGGCCTGCGGTTTTACGACGGCGTATTCGACGAGCTTTTGAAGTATGGGATCCAGCCGGTGGTCACGCTGTGCCATTTTGAGATCCCGTATCATCTGGTGAAAAAATACGGGGGCTTCCGCAGCAGAAAGACGGTGGACTGCTTTGTGAAGTTTGCCCTCACGGTGATGGAGCGCTATCGGGACAAGGTGAAATACTGGATGACCTTCAATGAGATTAACAATCAGACCAATATGGAAAATCCCATCTTTGCCTTTACCAATTCCGGGATCCTTTTTGAAGAAGGGGAGGACCGGGAAGAGGCAGTCTGGCAGGCCGTCCATCATGAGTTCCTGGCCAGCGCCCTGGTGGTGAAAAAAGGTCATGAGATCGATCCGGATTTTCAGATAGGCTGTATGCTGGCCATGGTGCCGGTGTATCCGGCCACCTGCAGCCCGGACGACGTGATGCGCAGCGAGAAGGTGATGGAAGACCGTTTTGTGTTCGGAGACGTCCAGGTGAGGGGACAGTATCCGGAATACATCCGGAAACGGTGGGAACAAGAGGGGATCCATGTCCGGATGCTCCCGGAGGATGAGAGGATCCTGAAAGAGGGAACTGTGGACTATATCGGCATCAGTTATTATATGTCGGCGGCCGTCACGGCGGACGCGGGAGCGCCGGACCTATTGGGAGCCGGTTTTCCCGGCGCTGTGAAAAATCCCTATGTGACGGCTTCGGACTGGGGCTGGCAGATCGATCCCGTAGGACTGCGTTACAGCCTCAACGTGCTGTACGGACGGTACGGGAAACCGGTCTTTGTGGTGGAGAACGGTTTTGGAGCTTACGACACCGCCGGAGAGGACGGATATGTGGAGGATGATTACAGGATCGCCTATCTGGAGGCTCATATAAGAGAGATGAAAAAGGCGGTTTTCCTGGACGGAGTCCCCGTCATGGGCTATACGGTGTGGGGCTGTATCGACGTCATCTCCTTCGGCACCGGGGAGATGAAAAAACGCTACGGCATGATCTATGTGGACCAGGATGACGAGGGCAGGGGAACGCTGCGGCGGAGCCGGAAAAAATCCTTTTACTGGTACCGGGACCTGATCCGGTCGGGCGGAGAGAAGATATAGAAAAACCACTCTTTCTGGCAGTTTTTGCGAAAAGCTTGCAAAAGGCTTTCTAAAGTTATATGATAATGACGACGAAAACATCTGCAAAAAGCAAAAATAAAAGAAAGAGGAGAATAATTATGGCAAGAAAGAAGACACAGGCAGCAGGAAAAGCCGCTGCCGAGACAGCAGTGAAGAGCACAGAGGCAGAAGCGGCAGGGCAGGCAGAAGGAGCCGTCAAGGCTCCGGCGAAGTCGGCCGCCAGGAAGACCGCCAAAAGGCCGGAGATCAAGACAGAGATCTCAGTCCAGTATATGGGCAAGGATATTTCCGGCAAGGATATGGTCACCATGGTGAAGAAGGACTGGACCGGCAAAAAGAATAAGATCGGAGACATCAAGACCATGGAGCTCTATGTGAAGGTGGAAGAGAACATGGTCTACTATGTGATCAACGGGAGCGAGACGGGAAGCGTCGCGATCTGAAAAAGGACCACGCGGCGGGAAGCCCCCGGCCGGCGGCAGCGCCGGCCGGGGCTTCTTTATGTTCTATGGGAAATCCCGGAGACGGAGAGACGCAGACAGGTGCATCGGCAGGCCGGTCAGGTTGAAAAAAGCAGGGTTTTGTTATATAATAAAACAATCCATAACAAAAGAGCTGCTCAGAAAGAGGGTGTAAGATGTACATAAAGAAACGCGGAGAGAAGATTTTATGTCTGCTTCTGGCCTGTCTGCTGACCGGAGCGGGAGCCTTTACGGCGCTGGCTTCCGGAGACGGCCTGGAGGATGCCAGAGACCGGGTGGAGTCTGCCGAGGAGCAGGCCAGGGATCTGGAGGACGCCAGCGAGCGGTTCCAGGAATATCTGGATGAGCTCAACGACCAGTTGGATCAGCTCACTTCGGACATGGAGGACCTGGAGGCCCAGAGGGGGGATCTGGAGAGCCAGCTGGAGGACACTTCCGGAGAGCTTTCCGATGCCAGGGAGACGGAGGCCAGGCAGTATGAGAATATGAAGAAGCGGATCCAGTATATGTACGAAAACCGGGATTCCGGCTTTATCGGCCTGATCTTTTCGGAGGACAGTCTTTCCTCCATCCTGAACAAAGCGGAATACGCCATGGAAATGGCCAGCTATGACAGGGAGATGCTGACGGCTTACAAGGAGACGAAGGACCTGGTGGCTCAGAAAGAAGAGGAGCTTCTGGCGAAGCAGGAAGAGCTGGATCAAGTGGCTTCCGAGCTGGCGGCCAAGCGGGATGAGATCCTGACGGCCATCGCGGAGACTTCCCAGCAGATGGAGATCTACGCCGGAAACCTGGAAGATACGGAAGGACAGCTGGCCCAGTACAGGGCGGAGCTCCAGCAGCGAGAGCTGGAGGCGGAGGAAAGTCTTCTCCAGATGGAGGAGGATGAGACCCAGGTGGCCGACGGCGGCACGCCGGAGACCGAGGCACCGACGGAGGCGGAGGGGGGCACGGAAGCTCCCGGGAACGAAGGCGGCGGTACGGAGACAGAACCGGACGCGCCGTCTGAGCCTGCCACAGAGCCTCCCACGGAGGCCCCCACAGAACCGCCCACTGAGAGCGGAGATGATTTTGACTATTCTGCCTACAGCGATCTGGAGCTGGTGGCGGCCATGATCTTCCGGGAGGCCAATATGGAGCCCTGGGAGGGAAAGGTGGCCGTGGGGAACGTGATCATGAACCGCTTAAACAGCAGTTTATATCCGGATACCATCCTGGGCGTGCTGTCCCAGCCTTACCAGTTCAGCCCCTGGGGGAATCCCCGCTATATCAACGCGCTGGTAAACGGGGTCCCGGAGGAGTGCACCAGAGCGGCCAGGGTCGCCATGGCCGGTACGGAAAACTATGTGGGAGACTGTCTCCACTTCCGGACCGCGTCGTCGGGGTACCAGGGCATCATCATCGGCAACCATGTCTTTTACTGATCCTTCATTTTAGGCTCGAAGAACAGGGAAGCCAGATAACCGAAGATGAGGGCGGCGCTTATGCCGGCGGCGCTGGCTTTGAAGCCGCCCAGGAAGAGACCCAGCACGCCCTCCTTGTCTACGCTTTCCCGGACGCCCTGGAACAGGGTGTTCCCGAAGCCTAGGAGAGGGACGGAGGCGCCGGAACCGGCCCATTCCGCAAAGGGCTCATAGACGCCCAGAAAGCCCAGGACAGCGCCGGTGCAGACCAGAAGGACCATGACCCTTCCGGGCATCAGCTTCGTCTTGTCCATGAGGATCTGGACCAGGGCGCAGATGGCGCCGCCCACCAAAAATGCTTTTAAAAAATCCATACTGCACGACCTTTCTTGATGAATCTAAGAAAAGTCTGTGCAGTATGGATTTTTTTATACATATCAATCAGGCGGATCGCTGCCGGATGGACTGCTCCGCGTCCTGGTCCCGGCTCCGGAACTTGAGGCGCCGGACTCGGAACTGGGCTGGCTGCCGGAAGATGCCGGACTGGACGGATCCGCGCCGGAGGAGCCGGTCCCGGGAGAGGTCCCGCCGGAGGACGGAGCTGTCGTCTCCGGTACCAGGATCTCGTAGCTGGTGTGGATATAACAGGTGCTGTTGCGCAGAGAATCCGGAAGGACATAGGCCGTGTCGTCCGTGACGCCGGTGATCTCATCGGTGATCAGACGGTAGACCCTGGTCTCTCTGGAGGTCTGGGGACAGAACTCTGTGGCCAGCGCGTTGCTCTCGGTGCATACCGTTACCTGTACATGATGATCGCATACTTCTGTGGGAGCCGTGCCTCTGGCAAAATACTCTGTATAGATCATGTTTTCCTCCGGATCCGCGTCGCAGACGCCGGGCACCGCCAGCTTGCCCGATTTGTGGCAGATGGAGACGGCCTCCACATTGCTGGGCTGGGCGGGGAATTCCTTGGAGGGAAG
The DNA here is from genome assembly GCA_904420245.1 of Candidatus Paralachnospira avium. Classification (GTDB taxonomy): domain Bacteria; phylum Bacillota; class Clostridia; order Lachnospirales; family Lachnospiraceae; genus Lientehia; species Lientehia avium. Next base: position 8,047 of record CAJFUL010000015.1, on the reverse strand, counting down.
CCCTTCGCAGGAGCGGGACATGATGTTGTACCACAGGGAGCGGACGTCGGAGCTTTCCACCATGGGACTGTTTTCATCGTAGCCCTGCCAGACGCCCAGGGTATAGTAGGGCGTGTATCCCACGAACCAGATGTCGTTGCCGTCGGTGGTGGTGCCGCTCTTGGCGGCGGTGGGAAGACCTTCCACCTTGGTCTCGAAGGAGCTGGTGCCGATGTTGGCGCGGTTGAACAAATTGGACTGTACCGTGACGTCTTCCATGGCGTCGGTCAGGAGCCAGGCGGTGGATTCCTTGAGGACCGTATGGGTCTCCGGTTCGTTGTTGATGAGGATCCGGCCGCTGCTGTCCACGATCTGAGTATAGTAGACCGGTTTGGTATAGACGCCGCTGTTGGCGATGGCCGCGTAGGCAGCCGTCAGCTCCAGGTTGCTGACGCCGTAGGTCAGGCCGCCCAGACAGAGGGTGGGGCCGATGTCCGTATAGACACGTCCGGTCTCTTCGTCGGTCTCGCTCTCCACCAGGGACGTGATCCCGAAGTCCAGGGCGTACTGATAGCCCAGCTGCGGCGTCACCGTGTTCATCAGGGCCTTCAGGGCGATGATGTTCATGGAGTAGGTGATGCCGTCCCGGATATTGGCGTAGCCCACATACTGGGAGCCCCACCAGTTGGAGAAGGCCCTGCCGTTGGCCGTGTAAGGGGCGTCGTAGTAGACGGTGCCCAGTGTAGCGCCGGCGCTGTCCAGGGCAGGGGCAAAGGCCGTCAGCACCTTGAAAGTGGAGCCGGGCTGACGCAAGCTGTCGGTGGCCCGGTTCAGGCTCAGATTGGCGGTCTTCTCGCCGCGGCCGCCGCTGATGGCCTTTACATATCCGGTCTCCTGGTCGATCAGGACGCAGGAAGCCTGGGGCTGGAGGGTGATGTCCAGGTTTTCTCCCAGGATGGTGTCGCCTTCCGTCACGGTGATGGCCTTGTACTCTTCTACGATCTGACGGATCTCTTCTTCCGTGTCGAAGATCAGCTTAAAGGCGGCTCCGTTGGTCTGCCGGAGCCAGGTGCGGATATCCGCCTCTGAGAAATGCTCCGTGGTGCCGTCGGCATGGGTCACGGAAAGCTGGTAGGTAAAACTGTACTGGATGGTATTGTGGGCATAGTTCTCCGGATTGGAGATCTCTTCGTCCATGATGGCCTGAAGAGAGGAATCCTGGGTCGTATAGATCCGGAGGCCGCCGCTGTACAATAGGGTCCTGGCTTCGGCGGCGGAATATCCCGCCCGCTCTTCCAGATCCTTTAAAGCCTGGACGATGGTCTCATCCACAAAATAGCTGTAGACGGAGGACTCGTCCGAGCGGGCCTTGTCCACTTCCGCGATCCTGGTGTAGACGTCGTCGTTTTCCGCCTCCCGCAGCTCGTCGATGGAAATATATCCCTGCTCGTACATATAGTCCAGTACGATGCTCCGGCGCTTCTGGTTCTCATCGGGATTGGTGATGGGATTGTACCGGGTGGGATTCTGGGTGATGGCCGCGATGACGGCGCACTCCGACAGGGTCAGGTCGCTGACATGCTTGTCAAAATACCGCTGGGAAGCGGACTCCACGCCCAGGGTATTGGCCCCCAGATTGATGGTGTTGAGGTAGTTCTGCAGGATGATCGTCTTGTCCATGACCTTTTCCAGCTGGATGGCCAGATACTGCTCCTGGATCTTCCGCTTGAGGCGGTCACCGAAGGTCTGTTCCATACCGCCGTCGAAGGCCACGTTTTTGATCAGCTGCTGGGTGATGGTGCTGGCTCCCTGATCCATCTCCCCGGAGGTGAGTCCGGAGATGACGGCTCTGGCCAGTCCCTTGACATCCACGCCGTTGTGGGTCCAGAACCGCTCGTCTTCGATGGCGACGAAGGCGTCCACCAGATCCTGGGGGATCTCCGAGTATTCCACGGGCTGTCTGTTGGAGCCGGCCATGACCAGGGTTTCTATCTCATTGCCGTCCGAGTCGTAGAGGATGGTGGCAGAGGCGTTGGGAGACATATCCAGGGTACTGAGGTCGGGGGCGGAATTTAAGATCCCCCGGAACATACCCAGCCCAACGGCGATGGCTATGGCAAAGAGCCCGGCAGCCCCCACCAGGAACGCCTTGAACGTGATGACGGCGGCTTTTGTCCTGCGCTTCGCTGTTTTGGAAGAGAAAAAGCGGATCTGCTTTTTCAGATTTTCTTTTCCGTAATTCATAAAAGCCCTCCTAGGATTTCAGTATAGCAAAAAAACCACTGTAAGTAAATAAAGAGTGGCCCGCGCGGTTGCCGGATCCCCTCTGATATATTACAATGATAAGTAAAAGAGTCAGCAGGAGGAGGATATGAGACAGAGTTATCTGGAACTGTACGAGGGCGGCCAGGGAGAACTGGTGGAGAAGAAATCCAGGTTCATCGCGACTCTGCGTCCGGTGAAGACGGAGGAAGAGGCGGCGGCCTTTATAGAAGAAGTGAGGAAAAAATACTGGGATGCCAGCCACAACTGCACGGCTTTTTCCATTGGGATCCAGAATCCCAAGGTGCGGTGCAGCGACGACGGCGAGCCCGGCGGCACGGCGGGACGGCCCATGCTGGACGTGCTCCTGGGCGAGGAGGTCCACAATGTGTGCGCGGTGGTGACCAGGTATTTCGGCGGGACTTTGCTGGGAACAGGCGGGCTGGTGAGGGCTTATTCCGGGGCCGTCCAGGAGGGACTGAAAAACAGCACGGTACTGTTTAAGATGCCGGGGCAGAAGATCGGGATCACCTGCGACTATACGGGGATCGGGAAGATCCAGTATCTGGCGGGGCAGATGAAGGCAAAGATCCTGGATACAGAATACACAGACGTGGTGTCGGCGGAGGTCCTGCTCCGGGAGGAAGAGGCGGAAGCTTTTGTCAAGAAGGTGACGGAGGCCACCAGCGGAAGGGCTGAGATCACGGTCGTTGGCAGTCCATATTTTGCGGAAAAGGACGGAGAGATCCTGCTCTTTGAAGAGTAGCCTCTCCGCCGCGGAGCCGTTTTACTGCCAGCCTCCGTCCAGGGTGACGATCTGTCCGGTCAGGTAGGAGGGGGCCGTCAGCAGCCGATAGGCCATTTCGGCGGCTTCTTCCGGCTGCCCCATGCGTCCGGCCGGGATCTCTCCGGTCAGGGCGGTCCGCTCTTCTTCCGTCAGGAAGCGGTTCATATCTGTGTCGATGACTCCGCAGGCCAGGGCGTTGACCTGGATCCCCGATGGGGCCAGCTCCTTGGCCAGGGCGCGGGTGAAGGCGTTGACGGCGCCTTTGGAGGCGGAGTAGGCCGTCTCGCAGGAGGCTCCTGCCGCGCCCCAGACTGAGGAGATGTTGAGGATCCTTCCCCATCCGGCCCGGACCATGGGAGGGATGGCCAGACGGCAGCAGTAGAACAGGGAGTACAGGTTGGTATGCATGAGGCTGTCCCACTGACCGTCGCTCATATCCTGCAGGAGGCCGATATGGGAGACCGCGGCGTTGTTGACCAGGAGGCCGGGCGGGCCGAAGGAAGAGATGCAGGCCTCGAAGAGGCGGCGGCAGCCGTCGGGATCTCCCACGTCGGCGGGGACAGCCAGGCAGTCGGCGCCCGCATCCAGCAGCCGGGCCCGCGTTTCCGCGAGGGCTTCCTCGCCGCGGGCGCACAGGACGAGCCGGTAGCCCTCCCGGGCGAACCGGAAGGCAATGGCCCTTCCAATGCCTCTGGAGGCTCCGGTGATCAAAATCGTTTTTTGAGGTTTCATAAAAACTCCTTGGGAATTATAATAAGATCAGTATAACACAGAGAGAGGGAAGACGCTATGGCAATATGCAGAAACTGCGGCGCCCAGTACAGCGACGGGGAGGACAGGTGTCCCTACTGCGGCGCATCCCATGCCGAGGAGGCGGGGAGGATCGTCAGAGAGGATCTGCGGGAATTTGAAAGACAGCGGGAAGAAGTAAAAGCCCTTCCCAAAAAACAATTGAAGAAGAGGACGAAAGCGGCTCTGATCGTCCTGGCGGTGCTGGCGGCGGCCGTTCTGATATGGGCGGCGGCCGGCCGGATCTGGGGAGATGCGTCTCTTGGCTGGAAGGCGGCTAGAGAGGACGAGGCCACGGAGACCATGGAGTCCTATTTCCAGGCCGGAGAGTATCAGGAACTTTATGACTATTATCTTTCCAGAGACAGCCACAGCCCTTCTGATGAAAAGTACTGGGAAGCGGCCAGCGCCTGGAGCTGGATGGAATTTATGAGAGAGACCAAGGCGGCCCTCTCCGGGACGGAGGAATCCTACGGCTACTATGGGATCTCCTATGCCCTGTCCGGCTGCGCGGAAGCTCTGCGGACCATAGAACAGGGGCTGGACGACGGGATCGAGAGGGGAAATGAGGAAGTCCTCCGGGGATTCGAGGAGGAGATCCTGACCTTCTTCCGGGAGGATCTTAAGATGTCGGAGGAGGAGATCGAAGCTGTGAAGACCATGGAAGAGGAGTCGGATTTTGAGGCCATGGATGACAGGATCATGGAGAGACTGGGGCTTGACTGAAAGGGATAGAGGAGAGAAGAGCGTATGAAGTGTCCTGGATGCGGAGCGGATTATTCTGCCCGTCTTGCACAGTGTCCGTACTGCGGGACGGTCAATGAGAGCGCAGTGAGAAGGGAGAAGGACAAGGAGGAGCGGCGGAAGCTCCTGCGGAGCCTGCGGATCCGGACGGCCAGAGAGGCCGGCCCCAGGATCACCATACAGGTGCTGAACCGCATCGCAGCGGCCCTGCTGGCGTTGTGGCTGATCGTCTTCGCGGCGGTGTTTCTGGTCTTTTACATAGGAGAGAGGAGGGCTGCGGCAGATGTGGAGGTGCTTTCGCAGGAACAGAATGTGGCGAATCTGGAAAGCCTGAAGGCGGAGGGAGATTACGCGGGCATCGCGGAATATCTGTCCGATCACGAGCTGTCCATGTATGAGGAAGGGATAGAGGAGTACTGGCAGCTTTATGAGATCTATGAAGATATGAGAGGCTTCTGGGAGGCGGCCGATGAGACGGAAGGACTGTCTTCCGAGGAGGCGGCTTCCGATACATGGCGGTATGAAGCTCTGGCCAGGTCTGTCTTGGATATTTGGCAGTACGGCAGCTCGGAATATGAGTCGGAGCGCGTGCTGGAAGGGAACGAGGAACTGTACAGTCAGTGGCGGGATGAGACGGGACTGTACCTGCGGACCAGGTTCGGCATGACGGAGGCAGAACTTTCGCAGTGGCTGGAAGTTCCGGATGCGGACTATGAACAGGAAGAACAGCTGGGACAGTTTTTAAAGGAAAGGGCGGCAGAGTATGGAAGTCAGACAGAGTTTTAAGGGATTTCAGGGGAAGATAGCCTTCCGCCTGGTGGTGATCGTCTTTCTGGTACTGGGACTGATCCCATTCCTCCTGGCGGCGGGAAATCTGTTCGGCGGGCTCATGAACGGAGGGGAGAGAGCGCGGACAGAGGCTTTGGAGGCATGTGAGTATGATTACTACAACGGGGATTACGCGGCTCTTTTGAATACGCTGGAGATGTATGGAGAGACGGGAGAAGAGTTTGACCGGTACTGGGAGATGGGCCGGGCCTACGCGGCCTACCAGGAGTGGCAGGTCTATGCCGGGGCCGCGGAGCTTCCGGACATCGGAGAAGAGGAATCGCTCCTGTATGAGGAGAAGGCGGTCGGCTGTGAAGAGACGGTCCGCGGGTATTATGAAGCTTCCCAGGACCAGGAAAATAAAGCCATCCTGAAGAGTCTGACGGACAGGATGGAGCAGCCGGAGGGCGCGTCCTGACAGCCGGCTTCCGGAGAGAAGACGGCCGTCTTTTCGGACGGCGCGGCTGCTGCCGGGACTTACCGGGATTCCCAGCGGCCGGAGGCTCCGCAGGGAAGGACCAGTCCGGTCCCTGTCACGGGGAGTCCCACTTCATCGGCTTCCACATGGCCGTTTTTGTCCTTCAGGGCGATGCCCAGCATATAGGACAGCACGGAGGGGGCCAAGCCGGTGGTGTAGGAGTTGATCAGGAAGAAGAGGGGGTCCTTAGAGAGCAGCTTCGCGCACAGCTCCACCAGAGGGAAGATCGCTTCCTCGATCTTCCAGATCTCGCCCTTGGGCCCTCTGCCGTAGGAGGGAGGATCCATGATGATGCCGTCGTAAACGTTCCCGCGGCGGATCTCCCTCTGGACGAATTTGACGCAGTCGTCTACGATCCAGCGGATGGGGGCTTCTTCCAGGCCGGAGGCTTTAGCATTCTCCCTGGCCCAGGTGACCATGCCCTTGGAAGCGTCCACATGGGTGACGGAGGCGCCCGCCGCCGCGGCGGCCAGGGTGGCCCCTCCTGTGTAGGCGAACAGGTTCAGGACTTTGACAGGCCGTCCGGCCTTTTTTATTTTGGAGGAAAACCAATCCCAGTTGACGGCCTGTTCCGGAAACAGGCCGGTGTGCTTGAAACTGAAGGGCTTTAAATGGAAGGAAAGCCCCAGCTGCCCGTACCGGATGGTCCACTGATCGGGAAGGTCGAAAAATTCCCATTCTCCGCCGCCCCGGCTGCTCCTGTGGTAGTGGGCGTTGGGAGTCTTCCATCCCCCGGCGGTCCGGGGCGTGTCCCAGATTACCTGGGGATCGGGCCGTATCAGGAGATAGTCTCCCCACCGCTCCAGCTTCTCGCCCTTTGAAGTATCTATGATCTCATAATCGTTCCAATGACTGGCAGTCCACATGACAATTATCCTTTCTTGGCCGGCAAAGTTTGTGCCTGCGGTCCAGGCGTTCCATTTATTATATAATGGTTTGCCGATGCCGTCAACGGCCGGGCAGGAATCTCAATTTTCAGAGCATGATTTCCTATAGGAAAAAGCCGTAGGATATGGTATACTGAACATGACTAAATATCCAAAAGATAGGAGGAGCAGCAAGATGAAACATATCATGATTGGCGGGGTTTTGGAAGCATCAGAGATGGCTCTGGGCTGTATGCGGGACTGCCGGATCCCTTTTGAGGATGCGGAGAAGCTGACGCTGACGGCTTACGAGGAAGGGATCACCTTCTTTGACCATGCGGATGTCTATGGGTTCGGCGCTTCCGAAGAGTATTTCGGCCGTATTCTGGAGAGGAACCCGGGGCTCAGGAACCATATCCAGATCCAGAGCAAGTGCGCTCTGATCCGCGATACGGAGAAGACTCTGGCCATCGATACATCCAAGGAGCATATCATCGAATCGGTGGAAAACAGCCTGAAGAGGTTAAAGACAGATTATCTGGATACCTTCCTTCTCCACCGCGCCGATACTCTGATCGAGCCGGAGGAAGTGGCGGAAGCTTTCGACATCCTGCACTCCAGCGGCAAGGTCCGTTACTTCGGCGTCAGCAATTTCAAGACCATGGATCTGATGTTTTTACAGTCCTGCCTGAACCAGAAGCTGATCATCAACCAGATGCAGCTTTCCGTGGCCCATACGGAGCTGATCGATCCCACTGCTTCCATCCAGCTCAATGAACTGGACAACGTAGACCGCAACGGAGGAGTCCTCACTTACATGAGGATGAACAAGATCACGGCTCAGGCCTGGTCTCCGTTCCAGGTGCGCTTCTACGGCGGCGTGTTCATGAATGACGACGGCTATCCCCGTCTCAATGCGGCGGTCAGCAGGATGGCTGAGGAGAAGGGCGTATCTCCTTCCGCCATTGCCATCGCGTGGATCTTACGTCATCCGGCCAAGATCCAGCCGCTCATCGGCACCACCAACAAAGAGCGCCTGAAAGACATCTGCACGGCTTCCGGCGTAGAGCTCTCCAGACTGGAGTGGTATGAGCTCTACAGCGCTACCCTTTACGACGAGGGACGCGCCCAGATCGGAAACTCCAATCCCAAGCCTGCAAAATAACCGGAATATTGGATAAACGGCAGACAATCCCCCGGAGGAATGAAATCCTCCGGGGGATTTTTTTGCTCTATAGGAAACTTCGTTTCCATAGAGCAAAACACTCCGTGGGAACGCACTGCGGCAGAAAGGAATCCTGTCGCCTATGCGAC
>CAJFUL010000014.1 GCA_904420245.1 Candidatus Paralachnospira avium | reverse complement strand
ATTGAGAATAAGATCCGGGAGGCCTTTGGATTCGGAGGGACTTCTTTAAAATTTATCGTCAGGGAGAGGAAGGACAGAGGTTGATCATGGAACGTCTTGTATGTCTTGCAGCCGGATACGCCTTCGGGCTGATCCAGACCGGCTATATTTACGGAAAGATCGTGCATAAGGATATCCGGCAGTACGGAAGCGGCAATTCCGGCACCACCAACGCCCTGCGGGTGCTGGGAAAGAAGGCCGGGGTCATCGTGTTTCTGGGAGATTTTGCCAAGGCCATCCTTCTCTGTCTCCTGGTGCGGCTCTTCTATGGGAAGACCCAGCCGGATATGGCGCCGCTCCTCATGCTCTACGGAGGGCTGGGAGTGGTCCTGGGACACAATTATCCTTTTTATCTCCGGTTCAAGGGAGGAAAGGGCATCGCGGCCACCGCAGGCGTCATCATCACCATGGACTGGAGGATCACCCTGGTCTGCCTGGCGGCGTTCATCATCAGCGTGGCTGCCACCAGGATCGTATCCATCGGTTCTCTTCTGGTGGTGACCATCTTCCTGGTGATGTGGGTCTGCCTGGGCCTTTGCGGCCGGCTCCCTCTGGCGGGAGAGTATCTGACAGAATCCTATGTGATCGTACTGCTCTTTGCGGCCCTGGCGTACTGGCGCCACCGGTCCAATATCGTACGTCTCATGAAGGGGACAGAAAATAAATTCGGCTCAAAAAAGTAAAAGGAGAAATATCATGGCGAATATCAGCATAATCGGTTCCGGCACTTGGGGAATGGCCCTGTCCCTGCTCCTCTATCACAACGGCCATAAGGTCAAGGTCTGGTCTGCCCTGCCGGAGGAAGTGGAGATGCTCCGGGAGAAGCGGGAGCATAAGAACCTGCCGGGCGTCCCGATCCCGGAGGATATGGAGATCACGGGCGATCTGGAGGCTTCCGTGAAGGGAGCGGATCTTCTGGTCCTTTCCGTCCCCTCCGTCTTTACCCGCTCCACAGCCGGGAAGATGCGGCCCTATGTGGCAGAGGGACAGATCATCGTCAATGTGGCCAAGGGCATCGAAGAGAAGACCTTGATGATCCTGTCGGAGCAGATCAGCGAGGAGGTCCCCCAGGCCAATGTGGCGGTCCTTTCCGGCCCCAGTCATGCGGAAGAGGTGGGAAGGGGGATCCCCACCACCTGCGTCGTGGGAGCGAAGGACAAAGAGACGGCGGAATATATCCAGAACTGTTTTATGAGCAGAGTGTTCCGGGTATATACAAGCCCCGATATGCTGGGCATCGAGCTGGGCGGCTCCCTCAAGAACGTCATCGCCTTGGCGGCCGGCGTGGCCGACGGCCTGGGATACGGAGACAATACGAAGGCGGCGCTGATCACCAGAGGCATGGCCGAGATCACCAGGCTGGCTCTCAAGATGGGAGCCCATATGGAGACCATGTACGGCCTGAGCGGCATCGGTGACCTGATCGTGACCTGCGCCAGCATGCACAGCCGCAACCGCCGGGCCGGGATCCTGATCGGCCAGGGAAAGACCATGGAGGAGGCCATGGAGGAAGTGCAGATGGTGGTGGAGGGCGTATACTCTGCCAAGGCCGCGGCGGCTCTGGCAGATAAATACGGAGTGGAGATGCCCATCACCAAGGAGATCAACAAGGTGCTGTTTGAAGGAAAGAGAGCAGCCGACGCCGTAGAAGACCTGATGCTCCGGGACAAAGGGATCGAGCATCCCGGGATCCCGTGGGAAAAATAGAGATCAAGAGAAGGAGGAACCAAGACCATGTACTGTGTAAAAAAAGTGACTGACGATCTGTTTTGGATCGGCGGCAGCGACCGCCGTCTGGCCCTGTTTGAGAATATATATCCGATTCCCAGGGGGGTCTCCTACAATGCCTATGTGCTGCTGGATGAAAAGACCGTCCTTCTGGATACGGTGGATTCGTCCGTCAGCGAGCTGTTCTTTGAGAACCTGGAGCATGTGTTAGACGGCAGGAAGCTGGACTATCTGGTGATCAACCATATGGAGCCGGACCACTGCGCGTCCATCGGCGGCGTGGTGTCCCGCTATCCGGACGTGAAGCTTGTATGCAACGTCAAGACCGTGGCCATGATCAAGCAGTTCTTTAACTTTGACGTGGATTCCAGGACCGTCCTGGTAAAGGAGATGGACACCCTCTCCACCGGAAAGCATACGCTGGCCTTTGTGATGGCGCCCATGGTCCACTGGCCGGAGGCCATGGTGACCTTTGACACCACCGACGGGACTCTGTTCTCCGCGGATGCCTTCGGGACCTTCGGCGCCCTGAATGGAAATCTCTTCGCTGACGAAGTGGATTTCGAGCATGAATGGCTTCCCGATGCCAGGAGATACCTGACCAACATCGTGGGCAAGTACGGCCCTCAGGTCCAGGCAGTTCTGAAGAAGGCTTCCGGCCTTTCCATCCAGCGTATCTGCCCGCTCCACGGTCCCGTCTGGAGAGAGAACATCGGCTGGTTCATCGATAAATACGACAAGTGGAGCAGCTACACGCCGGAAGAGACGGCAGTGATGATCGCCTATGGTTCCATCTACGGGAACACAGGCAACGCAGCGGATGTGCTGGCTTCCAGGCTGGCCGACGCGGGCGTGAAGAACATCGCGGTTTACGACGTCTCCGTGACGGATCCTTCTTATGTGCTGGCTGAGGCCTTCCGGTGCAGCCACCTGGTATTCGCGGCTTCTACTTACAACGGCGGGATCTTTACTCCTATGGAAACTCTGCTTTTGGAGCTTAAGGCTCACAATCTGCAGAACAGGACCGTGGCCGTCCTGGAGAACGGCACCTGGGCCCCCACGGCAGGAAAACAAATGAAGGAGATCCTGGGAGCCATGAAGAATATGACAATTCTGGAAGAGGGGCTGACTGTGAAATCTTCCCTCAAAGAAGAGCAGCTTCCCCAGATGGATGCCCTGGTACAGGCCGTCGTAAATTCCATGAACGCATAGCGGATCCAGTCAAGAGCCTGCGGCGCGGCAGACAGAAAAAAGGCAGTGTTTATCCAGGCTTGACCGTGATAAACACTATCTTTATGTGGGAGAAAGGAATGATGATTGATTATGGTAAAGGAACTGGCGAAAAGCATCCGGGAGTATAAAAGGGCTTCCATTGCCACTCCGATCCTGGTGTCCTTTGAAGTAGTACTGGAATGTGTTATCCCTTTTATCATCGCCATGCTGGTGAATCAGATCAAAAACGGCTGCAGCATTGGCGTGATTTTACAATACGGCGGGATCCTGGTCCTGATGGCGGGCCTGTCCCTGACCTTCGGGGCCCTGGCAGGCTCCACCTGCGCCACGGCCTCCAGCGGTCTGGCCAAGAACCTGAGGAAGGATATGTTTTATAAGATCCAGGGATATTCCTTTGAGAATATCGATAAATTTCTGGTGTCCTCCCTGGTGACCCGTATGACCACCGACGTCACCAATGTGCAGATGGCATATATGATGATCATCCGGACTGCTATCCGGAGTCCTCTCATGCTGATTTTTGCTTTTGTGATGGCTTTTGTCATGGGCGGAAAGCTGGCTTGGGTATTTCTATTTGTGATTCCCTTTCTGGGCCTGGGGCTGGGGCTGGTCATCTATAAGGCCATGCCCCTCTTTAAAAAGGTCTTCAAGAAATATGATAACTTAAACAGCTCTATCCAGGAGAACGTCAAGGCCATGCGGGTGGTCAAGTCCTTTGTACGGGAGGACTATGAAGAGCAGAAGTTCGGAGTCGCGGCTCAGGACGTCTGCGCGGACTTTACCAGGGCAGAGCGGATCCTGGCCTGGAACGCGCCACTCATGCAGTTTTGTCTCTATACGGTTATGGCTGTCGTTCTGTCCTTTGGTTCTTATATGATCATCACCAGCCGGGGACTGGATCTGGATGTGGGACAGTTTTCGGCTCTTTTAACCTATAGCTTTATGATGCTCAGCAGTCTGATGATGCTGTCCATGGTTTTCGTCATGATCATCATGGCTCTGGAATCGGGAAAGAGGATCGTAGAGGTTTTGAGAGAGGAGAGTACTCTTTCCGACCCGGAGGATCCGGTCCATGAGGTGCCGGATGGATCCATTGACTTTGATCATGTGAGCTTCAAGTATTCGGCCAAGGCGAAAAAGTGGGCGCTGGCCGATGTGGATCTCCATATCAAGTCCGGAGAGACCATCGGGATCATCGGTGGTACAGGCTCTTCCAAATCTTCCCTGATCCAGCTGATCTCCAGGCTCTATGATACAACAGAGGGAGATGTAAAGGTGGGCGGCATCGATGTGAGAAAATACTCTCTGGAATCCCTCCGGAACCAGGTGGCTGTGGTCCTTCAGAAAAACGTGCTGTTCTCCGGCACCATCAAGGAGAACCTCCGCTGGGGAAACAAGGAAGCCACCGATGAGGAGATCGTCCACGCCTGTAAACTGGCCTGCGCCGATGAGTTTGTCAGCCAGTTTCCGGAGGGCTACGATACTTACATCGAGCAGGGAGGTACCAATGTGTCCGGCGGACAGAAGCAGAGACTCTGCATCGCCAGAGCCCTTCTGAAAAAGCCCAAGATCCTGATCCTGGACGATTCCACCAGCGCCGTGGATACGAAGACCGACGCCAGCATCCGGAAGGCCATGAAAACCTACATACCGGAGACCACCAAGATCATCATTGCCCAGCGTACGGCCTCCGTGGAGGACGCGGACAGGATCATCGTGATGGAAGGCGGACGGATCAACGCCGTTGGAACCCATGAAGAGCTCCTTAAGAGCAATGAAATCTATCGGGAGATCTATATCTCTCAGAATAAGGCGGGTGATCAGGATGAAAACTAAGAAAATAAAGAGAAAGGGAGTCGTCGGACGTCTCCTTAAAACCATGCTGGGTTTTTTCCCTGTTTTAATGCCCTTTACCATCGTCTGTATCCTTATCAATGCGGTGGTCAGCTCCATTCCGGCAGTATTCATGCAGAATGTGATCTCCCTGGTGGAACAGAACTGGAAGAATGGGGACTGGAACGTGGTGGGGCCTCAGATCCTCCGGCTGGTGACGCTTCTGGTGGTCTTTTATCTGGTATCCCTGGCAGCGGGCATTGCGTTCCATCAGATGATGGCGGTGATCACCCAGGGGACCTTAAAGAAGCTGCGTGTCAAGATGTTCAACGGGATGCAGCGGCTTCCTGTCAAATACTTTGATACCCATAACCACGGCGATATCATGAGTCACTATACCAACGACATCGATACGCTCCGTCAGATGATCTCCCAGAGCTTTCCGCAGCTTTTGCTGTCCAGCATCATCGTATTGACGGTCCTGGGCATCATGCTGTATTACTGCCTGTGGCTGACCCTGGTGGTCATCGCCGGAGTGGCCGTCATGCTGTTTGTGACCAGGAAGATCGGAGGCGGCTCCGCCAGGTTCTTCCTGCGCCAGCAGGTGGCTTTGGGAAAAGTAGAGGGCTTTGTGGAGGAGATCATGAATGGCCAGAAGGTGGTCAAGGTCTTCTGTCATGAGGAGGAGACGAAAGAGGATTTCGACAAGCTCAATGAACAGCTGTTCCAGGAGGCCAGGACGGCCAACCGGTATGCCAACACCTTGATGCCGATCCTCAACAACATCGGAAACGTCCTCTATGTGGTGGTGGCCCTGGTGGGCGGCATCCTGCTGATCTCCGGCGCGACCAATGTGAGCCTGTCCGGCCTTCCCATCGGCATCAGCATCCTGGTGCCCTTCCTCAATATGACCAAGCAGTTCGTGGGAAATATCAGCCAGGTGTCCAACCAGGTCAACGCCGTTGTCATGGGTCTGGCCGGTACTGCCAGGATCTTCGAGCTGATGGATGAGGAGCCGGAGCAGGATGACGGCTATGTGACCCTGGTCCGGGCACGGGAAGAAAACGGTCAGATCGTCGAGAGCAAGGAGCGGACCGGCATGTGGGCCTGGAAGCATCCCCATCAGGCGGACGGCACCGTGACCTATACGAAGCTGCAGGGAGACGTCCGGCTCTTTGACGTGGATTTCGGATATGTGGAGAACAAGACGGTGCTCCACGGCATCAGCCTCTACGCGAAGCCGGGACAGAAAGTGGCTTTCGTAGGCGCCACCGGAGCCGGAAAGACCACCATCACCAACCTGCTGAACCGGTTCTATGACATTGCCGACGGAAAGATCCGCTATGACGGCATCAACATCAACAAGATCAAAAAGGCAGATCTGCGCCACTCCCTGGGCATGGTCCTCCAGGATACCAATCTGTTTACCGGCACCGTCATGGAGAATATCCGGTACGGAAAGCTGGATGCCACTGATGAGGAGTGCATCGGGGCGGCCAAGCTGGCCGGAGCCGATGACTTCATCACCCGGCTGCCGGATGGATACCAGACCATGCTCTCCGGAAACGGAGCCAACTTGTCCCAGGGACAGAGGCAGCTTCTGTCCATCGCCAGGGCGGCGGTGGCGGACCCGCCTGTCATGATCCTGGATGAGGCCACCTCGTCCATCGACACCAGGACCGAGGCCATCGTCCAGAGAGGGATGGATGCCCTGATGGTGGGAAGGACTGTATTCGTCATCGCCCACCGGCTGTCCACCGTGAAAAACTCCAACGTCATCATCGTACTGGATCACGGGCGGATCATCGAGAGAGGTACTCATGAGGAGCTGCTGGCCCAGAAGGGACAGTACTATCAGCTGTATACAGGCGCCTTTGAACTGGAATAAAGGGAAAGAGAGTTTTACTAGCGTGAAGGGAGCTTTGTCCCGGAGCGCGGGAAAGCCCCCGGGGCCGCTTTTGAGCGGCTTTCGGGGGCTTCTTTACTTTATAGAAAAACACTCCGCGGGAGCGCGCTACGGCGGAGAGGGATTCTGCCGCCTATACAGCCCGCAGAGGATCTTTTACAGAAAGCGGGATAGGACAGAGATGCTTTCTTCCAGAGCTTCCTGTTCCGGATTCTCCAGAGTGATGGAGGCGTCCGGACAGCAGAGCCGGATCTTTTCAAAGAGCGGGCGCAGAGGGATGTTTCCTTTTCCCAGGGCCAGATGGCTGTCCAGGTCTCCCATGTTGTCGTGGAGGTGGAGGTGGCCGATGGAGCTCCCCAGGCCCTCCAGCCACTCAAGAGGCGTCTGGGGAGAATAGACATGGGCGTGACCTGCGTCCAGGCAGGCGGTGAAGTAGGGACAGTCCACCCGGTCCAGGATGGAGGCCACCGTCTCCCAGTGGAGGTCCAGTACATTTTCCAGATGGATCTGGATGCTGCCGTCCGTATGCTCCAGAAAGCGCTTCCAGAACTCTGCGGCCATATCCGGCCAGCCGGTCTCAAAGCAGGTGTCCGGGGAAAAGCCCGTGTGGAAGAGGATCCGGTCCGCTCCCAGGGCTCTGGCGCAGGAGTAGGACTGGAGGAAGCGGGTCATGGTGGCCTCCCGGATCAGGGAATCGTAGCTGCCCGGATTCAAGTCTAAGAACGGGCCGTGGATGGAAAAGGGGCGGTTTCGGATCCAGCCGCCCATACGGCCTTCATAGCGGTCTGTTGTCTGTTCCATATGGTCCAGGTTTTCCCCGATGCCGAATTCGATGGTTTCGATCCCGATCCCCGGATGCGCCTCCAGGAGAGAGGTGAGGGCGGCGTCCTCGATGAGATGGGAGAGATAGAGCACAGTCATGTTCCGGTATCCTTTCTGAAAATCTGGGATTATTATACCCTCTGCAGGCGGTGATTGCAAGATTTTGGAAAGTATGGTATTTTGGGAACAGAGGAGGAGACATCATGGCACAGATCATTTTGTTTGACCTGGACGGAACGCTGACCGATCCCAAGGAGGGCATCACCCGGTGCGTCCAGTATGGGATGGAGGCTCTGGGATACGCAGAGCCGGACCGGGAGAAGCTGATTGCCTTCATCGGGCCGCCTCTCCATGAGATGTTCATGGAGTACTGTAACTTTACAGGGGCACAGGCGGATCTGGCGGTGGAAAAGTACCGGGAACGGTTCCGGGAAAAGGGGATGTTTGAGAACCGGCTCTATGAGGGGATCCCGGAGCTTCTGGAGGAGCTCCTCAGAGCGGGAAAACGGCTGGGAGTGGCCACCTCCAAGCCCTGGGTCTTCGCGGAGCCCATCCTTTCCCATTTCGGCATCCGGGAGCCTTTTGAGTTTGTGACGGGAAGCGAACTCTCCGGAAGCCGGGTCCGGAAAGCGGAAGTCATCGAGGAGGCTCTGCGGCGGTTTCAGACCGACGGGAGCGATGTGGTGATGGTGGGAGACAGGAAGCACGACGTTTTGGGCGCGGAAGAAGCAGGCGTGGACTGTATCGGGGTCACTTACGGATATGGAAGCCGGCAGGAGCTTGAGGAGGCGGGCTGTTCCGTCATCGTCTCCTCGGTGCAGGAGCTTGGAAGTCGGCTCCTGGAGACTTAGGCCATGGCGGGAAACTGGGATGAACGTCCGTACCATTCGCTGGATTTTGAGGTCAAAAGACAGTTTGGGAAAAAACTCTATAAGCTTTCCTTAAACGGCGGCATGGGCTGCCCCAACCGGGACGGGACGGCCGGATCCGGCGGCTGCATCTTCTGCAGCGAAGGCGGGTCGGGAGATTTCGCCCCGGATCCGTCCCTGTCCATAGCCGGACAGCTGGCGGCGGCGAAGGCCCTGGTGGAGAAGAAGCTGCCGAAGACCGGGAAGGCAGGCTATATCGCCTATTTCCAGGCGTATACCAATACTTACGCGCCCGCAGCCCGGCTGGAGCGGCTTTTTTCCGAGGCCATGGCCGATGAGGAGGTGGAGGTCCTCTCCATCGCCACCAGGCCCGACTGCCTTCCGGAGGAGGTCCTGGAGCTCCTCGGCAGGCTGAACCGCGTCAAGCCGGTGTGGGTGGAGCTGGGCCTCCAGACCATCCATGAGGAAACGGCCCGTTTTATCCGCAGAGGATATGAGACTTCCTGTTTTGACCGGGCCGCAGCGGCTCTCCGGAAGGCGGGAATCCCGGTGGTGGCCCATGTGATACTGGGGCTTCCCGGCGAGGGGAAGAAG
This sequence comes from Candidatus Paralachnospira avium, assembly GCA_904420245.1. Taxonomy (GTDB): domain Bacteria; phylum Bacillota; class Clostridia; order Lachnospirales; family Lachnospiraceae; genus Lientehia; species Lientehia avium. The sequence goes on along the minus strand of CAJFUL010000014.1, from coordinate 59,403 downwards.
GAGCTTCTGGAAACCATCGATCATCTGAACCGGGAGGAGATCTGGGGCGTCAAGCTGCAGCTGCTCCATATCCTGAGGGGCACCGGACTGGAACCGCTGTTCCTGGAGGGGAAGGTGAAGGCCCTCACCTTCCCGGAGTATGAAGAGCTCCTGTTCGCGGCCATTGCCCGCCTGCGGCCGGAGACCGTCCTTCACCGGATCACCGGGGACGGGCCGAAGAAGCTTTTGCTGGCGCCTCTCTGGAGCGGCGATAAAAAAAAGGTGTGGAACCGGCTCCACAGGGATATGAAGGAAATGGGGCTCTTCCAGGGAATGGACTTTCCCGGCGGAGCAGGATGAAGAAAAGGAGGATCTGGATATGGGAAATTCACCGAGGGAAATGTGCCGGAAAAAACGAGGGGAGACCATCGTACGGAATTTAAAGAAGCGGCATTTTGAAGCGTATTTCTGCGAAACGGCCGAAGAGGCGGTGAAGAAGGCCCTGGAGCTGATCCCGGAGGGAGCTTCCGTCTCCTGGGGCGGTTCCATGACCATCCGGGATATGGGGCTTACGAAGGCGCTTAAGGAAGGAAACTACCAGGTCACGGACCGGGATGAGGCCGTCAGCGAGGAGGAAGTCCGGAAGGCCTACCGGGCCGCCTTCGATGCGGAATATTACCTGACCAGCGCCAATGCCGTCAGCGAGGACGGCGTACTGGTCAACATCGACGGGAGAGGAAACCGGGTGGCCGCCATGGTATACGGACCGGAATACGTGATCGTGGTGGCCGGCCTCAACAAAGTAGCAAAGACTGTGGAGGAGGCGGTGAGCCGGGCCAGGAACGTGGCCGCTCCCACGAACCAGCACCGGTTCGATCACAGGACGCCCTGCATGTCCGCCGGCATCTGTGAAAACTGTCTGTCGCCGGACTGCATCTGCAATCAGATCCTCATCACCAGGAACGCGAGTCCCGCGGGCCGGATCAAGGTGATCCTGGTGGGAGAAGATCTTGGCTATTGAGCGGCTTCTCCCTCCGGGCTTTCGGACGGACTGCCTCCGAAGAAAAAGGTGAGGAGGAAGCTGGCTGCAAAGGCGATGGCGGCGGCGATCAGGGCTTTTGCCAGGTTTCCCGGCTCAGACGGGTCGGAGAACATCAGGCAGGACGGAAGGCCGGGGAAGGCGTACACATAGCAGTGGATGGTCACCAGCCCCTGATAAGCTCCCGCTACGGCGGCGCCGATCATGGAGGTGATCAAAGGCCGCTTGTATTTCAGCGTGATGCCGTAGATGGGCGGTTCCGTGACTCCCGTCAGAAAGACTGTCAGGGAGCAGCTGAGAGCCAGCTTCCGGATAGAAGTACTTTTGGAACGGAAGAAGACGGCCAGGCAGGCGCCGGACTGGGCCAGGCTCAGGATGAAAAAGGCCACCATGATCCCGGCATCGACTCCGGTAGCGCCCAGATCCGCCAGGGCGACGGCCACAAAGACCCAGTGCATCCCGGTGATCACCAGCAGGGGAAGGATCCCCGCGAAGAGACTCCAGGCAAGGACAGGGGAGTGGAGCTGGAGCCAGGCCATGCCGTCGGACAGCAGATTCCCGATGAGGGTGCCGATGGGGCCGATCAGCAGAAGGCCTGCCAGGGAAGAGAGCAGCAGGATGACCAGGGGAGACAGGATCTCGTCCAGCACCTTGGGCATACATCTGTGGACCAGCCGCTCTATGAAGATCATGGAGGCTACCAGCAGGATGATGGGAATGGTGCTGTAGGCATAGTCGGCTCCCACCAGAGGGATCCCGGCGAAGGACAGGCTGCCGCCGCCCGCCACCAGGGATATGAAGTCCGGGCTCATCATGGCGCCGACGGCGCCGATGGCCAGCGGCGTGTTGACTTTGAAATGGATGGAGGCCGTGTAGGCCACCAGGAACGGAAGGAAATAGAGGGGCGCGTCGCCGATGAGGGAGAGCACCGCTTCCGTGGAAGAGCCTTCGGCCAAAAGGCCGGTCATGGTGAGGATGACCACCAAAAGCTTCACCAGCCCTCCGGCTATGAGGATGGGGATGACCGGTCCCATACAGCTGGAGATGTGGTCGACGCAGATGGTCAGGAGATTGGCTTTTTGCTTCGTCTTCATGATGAGCTCCTTTTCGATAAAAAGACTAGGACCAGTATAACATAAAGGAGAAGAAATGGGAATGACCTGCCGGATCTGTGTGATCCAGATGAAGACCAGAAGGACAAAGGAAGCTTCCCTGCGGGCGGCCCTTGAGGGGATCCGGCGCGGAGCGGAGAAGGGCGCGGACTTTGCCGTGCTGCCGGAGATGTTCGCCTGCCCCTATGATACGGGAGCGTTTCCCGGGTATGCGGAAGAGGCCGGCGGGGAGACGGTGCGGAGGCTTTCGGAAGCCGCGGCCCGGCATGGGCTCTATGTGGTGGGAGGAAGCATCCCGGAGCGGGATGGGGAAGGAAAGCTCTACAACACCTCCTTTGTATTTGGGAGAGACGGGAAGCTCCTGGCCAGACACAGGAAAGTCCATCTTTTTGACGTGGAGATCCCGGGAGGGATACGGTTCCGGGAATCTGACGTCCTGAGTCCCGGGGAGGCGGCCACGGTATTTCCTACGGAATTTGGAAATATGGGACTTTGCCTCTGCTTTGACCTGCGGTTTCCGGAGCTGTTTCGTGCCATGACGGACCGGGGCGCCCGGATGGTGTTCTGTCCGGCGGCCTTCAACAGGACTACGGGACCGCGTCACTGGGAGCTTCTGTTCCGGGCCAGGGCCGTGGACCATCAGATCTTCACCGTGGGAGCGGCGCCGGCGGCGGACCTTTCTGCTTCCTACGTCTCCTACGGCCATTCCATCGTGGTATCTCCCTGGGGAGAAGTGACGGCGCAGGCGGGGGAGGAAGAGACGCTTCTCATGGCGGAGGCGGACCTGGACCAGGTATCGGCCGTGCGGGCGCAGATCCCCCTTTTAAAGAGCAGAAAAGATTTTTACAGTTTTTGACAAAACCATCAGAACTTGCCAGAGTATTATCCTTTTCGGTGCACATAATAAGCGTGTAACAAAAAACAACCGAAAAAGGAGGTGCTTCACATGTCTGGAAAGAGTACAGGAAGCAATCAGGTAAACGTACCTGAAGCCAAGGAGGCTATGGACCGTTTTAAGATGGAAGTGGCCAACGAGCTGGGTGTACCGTTAAAGAATGGCTACAACGGCGATCTGACTTCTTATCAGAACGGCTCTGTCGGGGGCTATATGGTCAAGAAGATGATCGAGGAGCAGGAAAGACAGATGGCAGGCAAATAACAGCCTTTTCTCTCTGACTGCGAAACGGGATCAAATCCGTTCCCATGAAAAACGGCTGTCCGTCACAGACGGGCGGCCGTTTTTTTGATCTTCTTTTGATTTGCGCATGCGGTCTTTCGCTTCGGCCGTTTTTTAATGAATACCGCAGCCGCTTTTGCGGCCCGCCCCAGTGGGAGGACCGGTCCCGGGCGGCAGGATTTTTATTCTGCATTTCTTAAGGATTAAAGACTTGATTGGACGGCCAATCCATACTATAATAAAACAAGTTGAAAACGCGAGCGGTTCGCCCAGGCGAAAAACCACCCGCCGCAAGATGAGGAAGCAGACATGAGAGTGATAGCAGGGACGGCCAGACGCCTTCCTTTGAAAACAGTAGACGGGATGGATACCAGGCCCACTACGGACCGGATCAAGGAGACTCTTTTTAATATCCTGCAAAGCGACGTGGCCGGGAGCCGGTTTTTGGATCTTTTTTCCGGCAGCGGAGCCATCGGCATCGAGGCTCTGAGCCGCGGAGCCACGGAATGTGTATTCGTGGAGAACCGGAAAAAGGCGGCGGCCTGCATCCGGGAAAACCTGGCCTTTACCCATCTGGAAGAGGATGCGGCGGTGATGGAGTGCGACGCGCTGACGGCCATCAAACGCCTGGAAGATTCCGGCAGCGGAGTCTTCGATCTGATCTTCATGGATCCTCCCTATGGGAAGGAACTGGAGAAAGAGATCCTTTTGACCCTCTGCCATTCCCGGCTGGTGGACGAGATGAGCCTGATCATCGTGGAAGCCTCTCTGGATACGGATTTTTCCTATCTGGAGGACACCATCTTCCAGGTGACCAGAGAGAAAACGTACAAGACCAATAAGCATGTGTTCATCGCCATGAAAGAGCCGTAGGGAGGAGCAGGTCATGAGAAGAGCCGTATATCCGGGAAGCTTTGACCCGGTCACCCTGGGCCATCTGGATATCATCAGCCGTTCCTCCAAGATGGTGGATGAGCTGGTGGTGGGAGTCTTAAACAACAGCTCCAAAAATCCGTTGTTTTCTGTGGAAGAACGTGTTACTATGTTAGAAGAAGTGACCCGTCATCTGCCCAATGTCACCATCCGTTCCTTCGACGGCCTTCTGGTGGATTTTGCCAGGCAGTGCGGGGCCAGGACTGTGATCCGCGGCCTCCGGGCCATTACAGATTTTGAATATGAGCTCCAGATGTCCCAGACCAACCGGATCATGTGTCCGGAGCTGGATACCATCTTCCTGACGACGGATCTCCGGTACGCGTACTTGAGTTCCAGCACAGTCCGGGAAGTGGGACGGTATGGAGGGGATCTGTCCGCTTTCGTTCCCCAGAAGATCCTGGAGCAGGTCTATAAAAAATTTCGCGAAGTGCAATAGTGGAGGAAACCGAATATGAGCAGGATTGAACAGCTGATCAGCGAGATCGAAGAATACATAGACGGATGCAAGGCGCAGCCCTTTACCAATAATAAAAAGATCATCGTGGACAAGGATGAGATGGAGGAGCTCCTGGTGGAGCTGAGGCTGCGGACGCCGGATGAGATCAAGAAATACCAGAAGATCATCAGCAATAAGGAAGCCATCATGGCCTCCGCCCAGGAGGAGGCGGACAGGATCCTGTCTTCCGCCCGGACAGAGGCGGACAGCATCCTGGCGGAAGCCCATGCCCAGGCAGAGGGCATCGTGGAGGAGTCCCAGATGCATTCGGCGGAGATGGTCAGCGAGCATGAGGTCATGCAGCAGGCTTATCAGCAGGCCAATGAAGTGGTGGAGCAGGCCAGCGCCCAGGCGCAGCAGATCGTGGACGACGCCGTCAATGATTCGGATAATATCCGGGAGGGAGCCATCCGGTATACCGATGAGATGCTGGGAAGCCTCCAGACCATTATCCAGAGGGCCATGGACCAGATCGGGGACCGTTACAATTCCATGCTCTCCTCTCTCCAGTCCACCTACGAGGTGGTTTCCGGAAACAGGAATGAGCTTCAGATCCCCGGGACGGAGGCGGCTGTCTCAGAGGAGCCGGAAGCGCCGGAGAAACAGGATGAGCTGAATACCGATATGTTAGGCTGAAGAAAAAGGGCGGGGATGTCAGGAAACGGCATCCCCGTTTTCTTTCGCAGGGAAACTGCGCCTGGATGAAAGAAAAGGCTCTGCGGCGGAAGATGGCGTGCCGCGGCCGGGGAGGTGTTTGCCCGGCGGCCGGAAGCGGAGAGCCCCGCGGAGATGACATCTGCCGGGCAGGGGGCCGCTGCCGGTCTGCGCCCTGGCAGGCGGGGCAGGACTTGTTTTCCCGGGGGCGTCACAGGAGGAGCCATATGAGACCGAAGGTGGCCGCGGCCTGGAGTCCCTTTCCCAGCAGATAGCGGAGCTTGGAGAGGGGGACGGAGCCCAGGACGCTGGCTGTCTGAAAGAAGCCGGACATGCCTCCGAAGGCGGCGAAGGAGAAGCAGAGGGCGACGGTCAGCTTTTCCGGGAGTCCGGAGAGGACGGCGAAGGCCGTTCCGGAGGTCATTTCCAGGAGTCCCGGCACCAGGGCGGAGAAGAGGGGCGAGGAGATCCTGGCCTGGAAGAAATAGGCCAGCATGGTAAAGAGCATCAAATATCCGCCCACCTTGGCGATGATCAGGAATCCGTTCATCATGGCTTCCTCAAAGGACAGGAAGCTTTCCAGGAACCCCTTTCGTTCTTCCCGGACAGGCTCCGGCTCTTTTCTTTTCATCCTTTTGCCGGAGAACAGGAGAGAGCCGCCGAAGCAGAGGACGGGAGGCAGATAGACTGCCGCCAGACAGGGAAGGAGCCTTGCGGGAGAGAGATGGAGCATCCCGGTGCCGATATAGCCGGTCAGGAACATGGGACTGGGCCCGCAGCACAGCAGCAGGAGACGGTTTCCCTCTTCTTTGGCGACGCGTCCCGCCCGATACAGATCCGCGACGGTCTTGGCCCCCATGGGATAGCCGCAGAACCACCCGGTGACCAGGGCAAAGGGCAGGGGAGGAAGCCGTCTGACCAGTTCGGAGGATATGAGGTAGCCGGACAGGATCATGCAGGGAAGCAGGGTGGGGAGCACGGTATAGTACCAGAGAGACAGGCCGGCGGAGGCGCTGCGGATGGATTCCGCCGGATGCAGGATACAGAAAAAAAACAGGAGCAAGATAAACAGGGGAAAGAGGATTCGTTTCACAAGAAAGCCCTGTCCTTTTGTTTTTATAAAAGTTTATGAAAAGGGCCTGTTCTCTATGACAGGCAGTTTAGGAGGGAATATGGAATATCAGGAGATCGAAGGAAGGATGCCGGAAAAGGTATTCCGGTATTTCAAGGAAATTTCCCGGATTCCCAGAGGATCGGGGAATACGGCGGCGGCAGCCAAATACTGCGTCCGCTTTGCCGGGGAGCGGGGACTTTCCTGCCGCGCGGACGGCGCCGGAAATGTGGTCATCCTAAAGGAAGCCTCACCGGGCTGCGGGCAGGCGCCTTCGGTGATGCTCCAGGGCCATCTGGATATGGTCTGCGTGGCGGCTCCGGGCGTTTCCCATGATTTTGAGCGGGAGGGACTGGAGCTTTTTGCGGACGGGGACTATATCCGCGCCGCCGGGACGACTCTGGGAGCCGACGACGGGATCGCGGTGGCTCTCATGCTGGCGGTCCTGGACTCGGAGGAGCTTCGCCATCCCAGGCTGGAATGTGTCTTTACCGCCGGGGAAGAGATCGGGATGACCGGCGCCTCTGCCCTGGATATGAGCGGATTCCGGGCCAAATATCTGCTGAACCTGGATTCGGAGGAGGAGGGGGTCTTCCTTTCCGGCTGCGCCGGAGGAGTCCGATGCGACTTGAAGATCCCCGTCTGCCGGAAGACCGCCGGTGGCGTCCAGGTGAAGATCCTTCTTTCAGGCCTTTCGGGCGGACACTCGGGAACGGACATCGGAAAGGGGCGAGCCAACGGGATCCTGCTGCTGGCCCGTCTCCTGGACGGCCTCCTGAAACGGTTTCCGGATCTGCAGCTGCTTGAGGCGAAGGGAGGAGACCAGGATAACGCGATCCCGTCCGCGGCTTCCATGACGGCGGCCGTGAGGGAAGAGGAGCTTTCAGGCCTTTTGGAGGAGACCTCCCGCTGGGAGCGGACTTTCCGGGATGAGTTTTCCGTATCGGATCCGGGACTGACCCTGCGGGCGGAAGCTCTGGGAGAGGCTGAGGGATTGGAAGGAGTGTCCGGACGGGAGTTAAAAAAGCTGTCCGCCTTCCTTTTGTGCCTGCCAAACGGGGTGGAGGCCATGAGCCAGGAGCTTGAGGGGTTCACGGAGACCTCTCTGAATTTCGGCGTCCTGTCCCTGACGGGAACGTCCCTTTCGGCCTCCTGTCTGGTGCGCAGCCTGCGGGCTTCCGGAAAGGAAGCTCTCTGCCGCCGTCTTGAGGCTCTGGCCTGGGCGTTTTCCGGAGAAGCCGTCTTTTCCGGCGATTATCCGGCATGGGAATACAGGGAGGATTCTGCGCTCCGGCCTCTTCTATGCCGGGTCTATGAGGAACAGTACGGAAGCCCGGCCAGGACCGAGACGATCCACGCGGGGGTGGAGTGCGGGCTTTTCGCCGCGGGGATCCCGGGACTGGATGCCGTGTCCATGGGACCGGAGATCCTGGACATCCACATGCCGTCGGAGCGGCTCTCCATTTCTTCCACGGACCGGTTCTGGAATTTCCTGACGGAAGTGTTAAAACGGCTGGCGGACGCATAAACTTTTCTAAAAACGCCGGAGGGCGTCATGGAGAAAAAATGGCTCCCGGCAGCGGGAGCGCTGCTCTTGGGGATCCTGCTGGTCCTGGGGATCCGTCATCTGCTGGAAGGGGAGGAGCTTTCCGGCCTGGGCGCCTATACCCAGGAGGAGGAAGGCTTCCGGGCCATGGAATTCGGAGAGGGGAATCTGGAAGCGATTTCCGAAGCGGCCGCGGAGGCGGGGCTTTCCCTGGGAGAAGGGGCCGCGGCTTTCATGGTGGACAGGGATTTCAGCCTTTCGGGGGAGGAGCCGTCTGTGTTTACGGCCTCCCGCCTATCTTCCCTGTGGGACACTTTCTATGAAAAGAAACCGGCAGAGCTTTCCAAGCTGGCCTCTGCCTATGAGACGGTCCTGGGGGACCTTGAGTATTTCCCCATCCCCGCCGGGGACAGCGAAGGCTCCGCCCTTTACAGCTATGAGGATTCCTGGGGAGCGGAGCGCACCTACGGAGGAGACAGGCGCCACGAGGGGACGGACATCATGGACGGAGGAAACGGCTCCGGCTTCTTTCCTGTGGTCAGCGTCAGCGACGGAGTCGTGGAGCATACGGGATGGCTGGAGCTGGGAGGCTGGCGCCTGGGGATCCGGGCTCCCGGCGGAGCCTACTTTTACTATGCCCATTTAAGCTCCTACGACCATGAATTCGTTCCGGGCGAGGAGATAAAGGCGGGCCAGCTCTTGGGATTTATGGGAGATACCGGATACAGCAAGGTGGAGGGGACCGGCGGGAATTTTGCCGTCCATCTCCATTTCGGAGTTTATCTGCGGACGGACCACCATGAGGAGCTCTCGGTCAATCCCTACTGGCTCCTCAAATACCTGGAGCGCAAAAAGGTAAAATATGCGTATTAGCTTCCATTTTGATCAACTTGTGGTATAATTTAAAGAGTATAAGTCTGCCGGCGGGAAGCCGCTGGCAGTGAGAGCATACAGGAGTAGTGATATGAAGATTCAGCTTTGGAGAGAGGCCCTCGCCCCTTACCATCTGGCGGTGGAGGAACTGATGGTCAAGTTCAACCACATCATCAAGGAGTGCCGGGAGACGGGAAATTATTCGCCCATCGAGGCGGTGCAGGGACGGGTCAAGAAGATTTCCAGCATTTTAGATAAGGCCCAGCGCAAGGGGATCCCTTTGAATGAATTTACGGAAAGGCTGGACGATATCGCGGGTATCCGCATCATCTGCCAGTTTGTGGAGGACATCGACACCGTGGTGCGGCTGATCCGGGACCGCCGGGATATGGAGGTGGTCAGCGAGCGGGATTATATCAGCCACATCAAGGAGAGCGGGTACCGCAGCTATCACATCAATGTGCTGTACGAGGTCAACACCATGGACGGGAGCCATAAGATCCAGGTGGAGATCCAGATCCGCACCATGGCCATGAATTTCTGGGCCACCATCGAACATTCCCTCCGCTACAAATACAAGGAGGAGCTGCCGGAGGCCCTCTCCGCCAGGCTCAAGACGGCCGCGGATGCCGTGCTGGCCATGGACTGTGAGATGTCGGCCATCCGGGATGAGATCGTGGATGCCCAGAGGCTCTTTCAGGAAAAGGCCTCTGTGGTGGCGGATATCCTCAACAACCTGCAGAATCTCTACAGCGGAGAGGAAGAGTATGAGGACGCCATGCTGAACATCCAGAATGAATTTTATGAGATCTATCACAATGGATCGCTGGAGGAGCTGGAGGACTTCGGAAGGCGCCTGGACAAGCTGGCGGCAGTCAGAAAGGTACAGGGGCTTTACAGCTACTGAGGGAGGACTATGGATTTACCGGAGTGTTATCTGGAGAAGATGAGATCCCTTTTGGGGGAGGATAAATACCACGCATACAGAAAGAGCCTAGAGGAGGAACCATGCCGCGGCCTGCGGCTGAATCCTCTGAAGGTGCCGGAGGCAGGAAAGGAGCAGGTCCTGGCCGCCGCAGGTGCCGGCGGAGAGGTGCCCTGGTCCATGGGACTGGGATATTACTGTCCGGAGGGGAGCAGCCCGTCCAGACATCCCTACTATGCCGCCGGCCTTTATTATTTGCAGGAACCAAGCGCCATGGCGCCGGGAGCCCTGCTCCCCGTCCGGCCGGGAGATAAGGTCCTGGACCTGTGCGCCGCGCCGGGAGGAAAGAGCACCCAGCTGGGAGCCGCGCTCATGGGGGAGGGGCTTCTGCTCTCCAACGACGTCAGCGCTTCCAGGGCCAAGGGACTGCTTAAGAACCTGGAGCTTTTCGGGATCGGGAACAGCCTGGTCACCAGTGAGGAGCCGGAGCGGCTTCTCCGGTTTTTTCCGGGATATTTCGATAAGATCCTGGTGGATGCGCCCTGTTCCGGCGAGGGGATGTTCCGGCGGGAGCCTTCCATGGCCGCCGAATGGCAGAAGCGGGGGCCGGAAGCTTATAAGCCCATCCAGAGGCGGATCCTGGCGGCGGCCGCGGCCATGCTGAAGCCCGGCGGGCTCTTGCTCTATTCCACCTGTACCTTTGACCGGGGAGAGGATGAGGAGGCGGCCGCCTGGCTCCTTGAGGAAGCGGAGGATCTGGAACAGATCCCGCTCACGCCCCGGTGGGGCATGTCGCAGGGGGCGGACGGAGTTTCTCTCCGTCTCTTTCCCTGGAAGCTGCGGGGAGAGGGGCATTTCGTATCCCTGTTCCGGAAGCGCTGCGGGGAGGCCCCAGCGGTGGACCGGGAGGCAGATCTGGACAGGAGAGTCTCTCACAACCGGGCTTTTTTGAAAAAACAGAAGGATTTCGCTCAGTTTCGCGGGCAGATCCTCGCTCCGCTTGAGGAACGTGGATTTTACTGGGAAAAGGGAGGACAGCTCTATCTGCTGCCGGTCCCGCCCCAGGAGCTTCCGCCGGTCCGGTACCTGCGGACAGGTCTCTTTTTAGGAACGGGCAAACGGGAACGGTTCGAGCCGTCCCAGGCCCTGGCCATGTATTTGAAGAAGGAAGAGTTCGCGGGGATCGAAGAACTTTCTCCGTCGGACCTGCGGGTCGTAAAGTACCTGAAGGGGGAGACCATCCAGTCGGATCTGGCGGAGGGGAGCGGCTGGAGGCTCTTATGCGCCGGCGGCTGGCCGCTGGGATTCGTCAAGAAGAACGGGATTTCCCTGAAGAATAAATATTATCCCGGATGGAGATGGCAATGATACAGATACCAAAGCATATCAAAGCGGTGCTCTTTGACCTGGACGGGACCCTGGTGGATTCCATGGGGATGTGGAAGGACATCGACATCGCTTTTTTAGGAAGATTCGGCATAGAGCTTCCGGAAGGACTCCAGGATGAGATCGAGGGGATGAGCTTTTCGGAGACAGCCGTCTATTTTAAAGAGCGGTTCCGGATCCCCATGTCCCTGGAGGAGATCAAGGCCTGCTGGAACCAGATGGCCATGTATCAGTACAGTCATGAAGTGCCCCTGAAGCCGGGAGCCGGAAGATTCCTGGCATATCTGAAGGAGCGGAAGATTCCCATGGGCATCGCCACCAGCAATTCCAGGGAGCTGGTGACGGCGGTGACGGAGGCCCTGGGGATCTCCCGGTATTTTCAGACGGTGACCGTAGGCTGTCAGGTGGCGAGAGGAAAGCCGGCGCCGGACGTGTATCTCTTCGCAGCGGAAAAGCTGGAGACGGCGCCGGAAAACTGCCTGGTCTTTGAGGATGTGCCTGCCGGGATCCTGGCGGGAAAGCGGGCCGGGATGACGGTCTGGGCCGTGGGGGATGCGTATTCGGAGCCCTTGGAGGAAGAGAAGCGGAGGCTGGCGGATGCCTTTATCCGCTCTTATGATGAGATCAGGCTGGAGGGATAGTATGAGTGGTTTTCTTCCTGTGAGCAGGGCGGATATGGAGGAGAGGGGCTGGGAACAGTCGGATTTCGTATATGTCATCGGAGACGCCTATGTGGACCACCCTTCCTTCGGGCCTGCCATCATCAGCCGCCTGCTGGAGGCGAGGGGATATAAAGTGGGCATCATCGCCCAGCCGGACTGGAAGGATGAGACGTCCATCCAGTGTCTGGGCGCGCCCCGGCTGGCGTTTTTGGTATCCGGAGGGAATATGGATTCCATGGTGAACCATTATTCCGTATCCAGAAGGCACAGAAAGACGGATTCTTACACGCCGGGCGGCGTCATGGGGAAGCGGCCGGACCGGGCCGTGACGGTCTACTGCAATCTGATCCGGAAGGTCTATAAGCAGGTCCCCATCGTCATCGGCGGCATCGAGGCCAGTTTGAGGCGTCTGGCCCACTATGATTACTGGTCGGACCAGGTGAAGCGCTCGGTCCTGATGGATTCCCAGGCGGATCTTTTGAGCTATGGCATGGGGGAGCGTTCCGTGGCGGAGATCGCCGACGCCCTGGCGGCGGGCATCCCCGTCTCCCAGATCACGTATGTGGCCGGCACCGCCTATCGCGCGAAGACGCTGGATGATGTCCCGGATGCGGTCGTCCTGCCGGACTATGAGACGGTGAAGGAGGACAAACGGGCCTATGCCGAGAGTTTCCGCATCCAGTACCAGAATACGGATCCCATCCGGGGAAAACGCCTGGCGGAGGGGTACGGCACCAGAGGATATGTGATCCAGAACCCTCCTGCCATGCCCCTCTCCACAGAGGAGATGGACCAGGTATACGGGTTGCCCTATATGCGGACCTGGCATCCAGCGTATGAGGAGGCGGGAGGGATTCCGGCCCTTTCGGAGGTGAAGTTCAGCCTGGTCAGCAGCCGGGGATGCTTCGGAAGCTGCAGCTTCTGCGCCCTGGCCTTCCATCAGGGGAGGATCGTCCAGGTCAGGAGTCACGCCTCCATCCTGGAGGAGGCGGCCCTGCTGACGAAAGAAGATGATTTTAAGGGATATATCCACGATGTGGGAGGCCCCACGGCAGACTTCAGGGCGCCTGCCTGTGAGAAGCAGCTTAAGTCCGGCGCCTGTCCCGGCAGGCAGTGCCTGTTCCCGTCTCCCTGCAAAAATCTGAAAGCCAGCCATGGGGATTATCTGGAGCTGCTGCGGAAGCTGCGAAAGGTGCCCGGCGTGAAAAAAGTCTTTATCCGGTCGGGGATCCGGTTCGACTATGTGATGGCGGACCGGGACGACAGCTTTTTCTGGGAGCTTTGCAAATATCATATCAGCGGACAGCTGAAGGTGGCGCCGGAGCATGTCTCTCCACGGGTCCTTTCGCGGATGGGGAAGCCAGAATTCGGCGTGTACCTGGCTTTCGCGGATAAATTTAAGAAGATCAACGAAAAATTAGGAAAGAAACAGTATCTGGTGCCCTATCTGATGTCCTCCCATCCCGGATGCACCATGAAGGACGCGGTGCTCCTGGCGGAGTATCTGAGGGATATCGGCCATATGCCGGAGCAGGTGCAGGATTTTTATCCTACGCCGTCCACCCTTTCCACCTGTATGTACCATACAGGTCTGGATCCCAGGACCATGGAGCCGGTCTATGTGCCGAAGCGGCCTCATGAGAAGGCCATGCAGAGAGCCCTGATCCAGTATCGCCTTCCGGAGAACAGGCGGCTTGTGGCGGAGGCCCTGCGGCTGGCGGGCCGCGGGGACTTGATCGGCTATGGAAATAAATGCCTGATCCGGCCGGAGATGGAGAAGAACAGGAGCGGCAGGGAAAAGGGAGGGCGGAAGATCCGGAATCGCCATCCTCAGAAAAAAAGATAAGGAGGCAAGTTTATGGAGCTGATTTTTTTAGGTGCGGACCATGAAGTGACCGGGAGCTGTCATATGGTGAAGGCGGCGGGAAAGACGGTCCTGATCGACTGCGGTATGGAGCAGGGGGAGGATGTCTATGAGAACCAGGAAATGCCGGCTCACGCTTCGGAGATCGATGCGGTGCTCCTGACCCATGCCCACATCGACCATTCGGGGCTTCTGCCCCTGCTGTACGCAAGGGGCTTCCGCGGGCAGGTCTATGCCACCAGAGCCACCTGCGACCTGTGCCAGATCATGCTCCGGGACAGTGCCCATATCCAGGAGTTTGAGGCGGAGTGGCGCAACCGGAAGGCTAAGCGGGCCGGGAAGCCGGAGTTCGTCCCGCTCTATACCATGGAGGATGCCGTGGGGCTTTTGGAGCTTCTGGTGCCTCTGGAATATGATGAGGAGGCGGAGATCTTTCCCGGTATCCGGGCCAGATTTTCCGATGTGGGACATCTTCTGGGCTCCGCCAGCATAGAACTTTGGCTGACGGAGGGGGAGGAGACAAAGAAAGTGGTCTTTTCCGGCGACATCGGGAACCTGGACCAGCCTTTGATCCGGGATCCGCAGTATCTGGACACGGCGGATTATGTGGTGATGGAGTCTACCTACGGGGACAGGATCCACAGCGGCGTCCGGGTGGACTATGTGAAGGAGCTGACGGAGGTGATCCAGAGGACCTTCGACCGGGGAGGCAATGTGGTGATCCCCGCCTTCGCCGTGGGGCGCACCCAGGAGATGCTCTATTTCCTCCGGAAGATCAAGGAGGACGGCCTCGTAAAGGGCCACGACGGCTTCAAGGTCTATGTGGACAGTCCGCTGGCCATTGAAGCCACCAATATCTTCAACAAGCATAAATACAGCTGTTTTGACGAGGAGGCCATGGAGCTTCTGCGGCGGGGGATCAATCCCATCCAGTTCTCCGGCCTGACGCTGTCCGTCACCAGCGAAGAATCCAAGCAGATCAATTTTGATCCGGAGCCCAAGGTGATCCTGTCCGCTTCCGGCATGTGCGAGGCGGGCCGCATCCGCCACCATCTGAAGCACAACCTGTGGAGGCCGGAGAGCACGGTGCTCTTTGTGGGCTATCAGTCCTCGGGAACTTTGGGCCGGGCGCTCCTGGAGGGAGCCGGATCCGTGAAGCTGTTCGGGGAGGTGATCGAGGTCCGGGCCGAGATCAAGAAGCTGGACGGCATCAGCGGACACGCCGACAAAAACGGGCTTTTAAGCTGGAT
This sequence comes from Candidatus Paralachnospira avium, assembly GCA_904420245.1. Lineage (GTDB taxonomy): Bacteria > Bacillota > Clostridia > Lachnospirales > Lachnospiraceae > Lientehia > Lientehia avium. The sequence continues at coordinate 44,393 of CAJFUL010000014.1, read as the reverse complement.
CGACGCGTTCCATCCGAAGCCGGGCAAGGTCTTCGTGGTCCACGGGGAGGACGGAGTCTGCGACAGCTTCGCCGCCTGCCTCGAGAAAGAGCACGGTCTTTCGGCCTGCGCTCCCTACAGCGGAGCAGTTTACGATATGACGGCGGACGCCTTCACCTTTGAAGGAAACAAGATCCTGAAGCGCCGTGAGAAACCGGCGGCCAAACGGGCCGAAGCGGTATATGCCCGCCTTGTGGCGGCCGGAGACAGGCTGATGGCCGTGATCCGGAAGAACGAGGGCGGAGCCAATAAGGATCTGGCCAGGATGGCGGATCAGATCCAAGCACTTTGTGATAAATGGGAGAGATGAACACGATGGAAAAAGGAGTATACGGATACGGAAAAAGAAAGCTGGTCCGCCAGTGCATATTGTGCGCGGCCTGCCTGGCGCTGGTGGTCGGGGCCCTCATCGTCGGGCTCGTCCTGACGGGGACCAGGATGAACATCTGGACCATAGGAGCCATTTTTACGGCGATCCCGGCGGCCACTTTCGCCGTCAATATCATTGCCAGGCTCAAAGGGCTTCCGCTTAAGCAGGCGGACTATGACCGTTTCCGGGAAGCGTCGGAGGGACTGGTGACCGCCTGCGATATGATCGTGACGGCCAACCAGAAGCTGGTCCCGATCCAGGCCTCTGTTTTCTATGAAATGGGGATCGTCGGTTACTGCGGTTCTAAAAAGACGGATATCAAGAAAGCGGAGCGGGACATAAACGGCCTCTTAAAGAGCGTCGGGATCTATTCCAAGATCCAGCTCTTTACGGACTACGAGGCTTTTTTAAAGCGGGTCAGAGGGATCAAGCCCGCTGCCTCTGAGGAGAAAAAGGAGGAGCTTCTGGAAAAGCGCGGCAATTTCCTGCTCTATTCCATGTAAGGCGGCGCGATGAGGGAGATTTCCGTGGAGGAGGCCCAGGCGGGGCAGCGTCTGGACCGGTTCCTCCAAAAATATATGCCCAAAGCTCCGAAGAGCTTTTTTTACCGGATGCTCCGGAAAAAGAACATCACCTGCAACCGGAAAAAGTGTGACGGCGGCGAGCGGCTGGCGGCGGGAGACGTCATCCAGCTCTTTCTCAGTGAAGACACCATCGAGGGCTTTCGGGAGGCGCCGGAGGAATGGCCGGTGACAGAGCTCTCCATCGTCTATGAGGATGCCCACGCGGCCCTGATCCGAAAGCCATCCGGCATGCTCTCCCAGAAGGCCGGGCCGGAGGATGTGTCCCTGGTGGAGTATTTCATCGGATACCTCCTGAAAAAGGGAGAGACCACCCGGGAAGCCCTGAGAAGCTTCCGGCCTTCCGTCTGCAACCGTCTGGACCGCAATACCAGCGGCCTGGTGGCGGCGGGGAAGGACCAGGCGGCCCTGCGGGAGCTCTCTGCCCTTTTCCGGGAGAGGAAGATCCGCAAGCTCTATTTATGCGTAGTCTGCGGAGACGTGAAAAAAGGCGAGCGGCTTTCCGGATGGATCCTGAAGGACGGAGGCAGCAACCAGTCGGCAGTCTTTGAAGAGCCGAGGGAGGGGAGCAGCAGGATCGAGACGGCCTACAGGCCCTTAAGCTCCAACGGGAGGTTCACGCTTTTGGAAGTGGAGCTGATCACCGGGAAGAGCCATCAGATCCGGGCCCATCTGGCGGCGGCGGGACATCCCATCCTGGGAGACCCCAAATACGGGGATCCGGAGGCCAACCGGTATGGAAGGGAGCGGTACCGGGTGAAGAGCCAGCTGCTCCATGCCTGGTCCATGGAATTTCCGGTCCTGTCCGGCCCGCTGTCCGGTTTGTCAAAGCGGACGGTGACGGCGCTCCCTCCGGAGCCTTTCATGAGGACCATGTCCGGCGAGGGCCTTTCCAAGAGCGAAAGAGTGAGGGAGATGCTGTATGGCGACCTGGGGTAGCAGAGGCCTCAGGGGTTCCACCCTGGAGGACTTCATCAATCATACCAACGAAAAATACAAGAACAGCGGGCTGGCGCTGATCCAGAAGATCCCCACGCCCATCAAGCCCATCACCATCGAGAAGGAGAGCCGTCACATCACGCTGGCCTATTTCGACCAGAAGAGCACAGTGGACTACATCGGGGTGGTGCAGGGAGTCCCGGTGTGCTTTGACGCCAAGGAGAGCGTCACCACCACCTTTCCCCTCCACAATATCCATGAGCATCAGATGGAATTCATGGGAGAGTTTGAGAGACAGGGCGGGATCGCCTTTATCATCCTGTTTTTCACGAAGCTGGACGAGGCCTATTACGTTCCCTTCCGGGATGTTTCCCGGTACTGGGAGCGGGGGAAGAACGGCGGACGCAAAAGCTTCACCTATGAGGAGTTGGACAAGAGCTGGCGGATACCGGTGCGGCAGGGCGCTCTGATCCACTATCTGGAGATGCTGCAGCGGGACCTGGAAACCAGAGATTGACAGAAAAGGGCTTCTTTAGTATAATTTATTTTGCGTGCTACCATAGCACTGAATTATCACGTTAATACGATAAAGTAATGGGAGAACAGGATGAACGAGTTATTCCACACCCCGGAAGGGGTCCGCGACATCTACAATGCCGAATTTGCCAGGAAGCTCCAGGCGGAGGGAAGGATCCGGGAGGTGCTCAGGCGGTACGGCTGCAGCGAGCTTACGACCCCCTCCTTTGAATTTTTCGATATGTTCAGCCAGGAGAGAGGGAGCGTGGCTTCCAGGGAACTGTATAAATTTTTTGACCGGGAGGGGAATACTCTGGTCCTGCGGCCGGATATGACTCCGCCTGTGGCCCGGTGCGCGGCCAAATACTATACCGATGAGACGGTGCCCATCCGTCTTTCCTATCTGGCCAATACCTTTATCAATCCGGTCAGCTACCAGGGGCGGCTCCGGGAGTCTACGGTCCAGGGCGCGGAATTCATCGGGGACGGCACGGTGAACGCCGATGCGGAGCTTCTGGCCCTGACCATCGAGTGTCTTCTGGCTGCCGGCCTTACGGATTTCCAGGTGGATGTGGGCCAGGTGGATTTCTTCGGCGGCCTGGTGGAGGAGGCGGGACTCTCTCCGGAGACGGAGCAGCAGCTTAGGAGCCTCATCGAGGAGAAGAACTTTTTCGGCGTGGAGGAGCTGATGGAGGGACAGAGCCTGGCGCCGGAGCTTTTGGAGACGTTCTTGAAGCTTCCGGAGCTTTTCGGCCCTCATGAGGTGCTGGAGGCGGCCGGATCCATGACCGGGAACAGGAGAGCCCTGGCGGCGGTCAGACGGCTTGAGGACCTCTACCGGATATTGGGATACTACGGGTTGTCGGATTATGTCTCCTTTGATCTGGGGATGCTGGGGAAATACCGGTACTATACCGGCATCATCTTCCGCGGCGTCACCTTCGTCATGGGAGAGCCCATCGTCTCCGGCGGACGGTATGACAGCCTGATGCGCCAGTTCGGGAAAGATGCCCCTGCCGTAGGGTTTTCCATCTCCATTGACGGGCTCATGTCCGCCCTTTCCAGACAGAAGCTGGAGCTTCCGGTTCCGGAGACGGATCATCTGCTCCTCTATGAAAAACAGGAGGAGCAGCAGGCGGTCTCCCTGGCGGCTTCCCTGCGGAAGGCCGGAAGGACGCTGATCCTGCTGGAGAGAGAGAAAACTCCGGAGGAGTACTTAGCCTATGCGGGCCGCAGCCAGATCCGGGAGGTTCTCCTCTATAAGGAGGACGGGATCTATTCTGTCGGTCCGGACGGTTCTTTGACAGTGTGGGAGGTGCCGGTATGAGATATCTGACGATCGCCCTTGCCAAGGGCAGGATGGCGAAGAAGACCATGGAGCTTTTCGAGACCATCGGCCTGCCCTGTGAGGAGATGAAGGAGGAGGGCACCAGGAAGCTGATCTTTGTCAATGAGGAGAAGAAGGTGCGGTTTTTCCTGGCCAAGGCCAATGACGTTCCCACCTATGTGGATTATGGGGCAGCGGACATTGGCATCGTGGGCAAGGATACTCTCCTGGAGGAGGGGAGGCGCCTCTATGAAGTGCTGGATCTGGGGATCGGAAGATGCAGGATGTGCGTCTGCGGCCCGGAAGAGGCCGGAGAAAAGCTCAAGCATCACGAGCTGATCCGGGTGGCCACCAAATATCCCGGCATCGCCAAGGATTATTTTTATAACAAGAAGCATCAGACGGTGGAGATCATCAAGCTGAACGGCTCCATCGAGCTGGCGCCCATCGTAGGGCTTTCGGAGGTCATCGTGGATATCGTGGAGACCGGTTCCACCCTCCGGGAAAATGGTCTGACCGTTCTGGAGGAGATCGCGGCTCTTTCGGCCAGGATGGTGGTGAACCAGGTGAGCATGAAGATCGAGCATGAGCGCATCAGCCGCATCATCGGCGATATGCGGGCGCTTTTGAAAAGACGGGAGGGACAGCCATGAGGATCGTAAAGCTGGAGGAAGGCTCCAGGAAGGAGCTGTTTCAGGCGCTGGCCGGGCGGGGAAATACCCAGTACGGGACTTATACGAAGGATGTGGAGGAGATCGTAGAGGCAGTCCGGACGGGAGGAGACAGAGCCCTTTTTGCCTATACGGAAAAATTTGACCGATGCAGGGTGGACGCGGAGAGCATCCAGGTGACGGAAGAGGAGATCCGGGAGGCTTATGAGAAGGTGGATCCGGAGCTGCTCCAGGTGATCCGGAAAGCGCTTGTCAACATCCGCGCTTTTCATGAAAAGCAGAAGAGGAACAGCTGGTTTACGTCGGAAGGATCTGGGATCTTTCTGGGACAGAAGATCACGTCTCTGCGCCGTGTGGGCGTGTATGTGCCGGGAGGGAAGGCCGTTTATCCTTCTTCCGTGCTGATGAACATCGTGCCGGCCAGAGTGGCGGGCGTGGAGGAGATCATCATGATGACGCCTCCGGGAAAGGACGGCGCCCTGAACCCGGCGGTCCTGACCGCGGCCAGGGAGGCGGGCGTGGACAGGATCTTCAAGGCGGGAGGAGCCCAGGCGGTGGCGGCCATGGCCTTCGGCACGGAATCGGTTCCCAAGGTGGATAAGATCGTGGGGCCGGGAAACGTATTCGTGGCGCTGGCCAAAAAGGCCGTATTCGGCCATGTGAGCATCGATTCCATCGCGGGCCCCAGCGAGATCCTGGTGCTGGCCGACGAGACGGCGGATCCCCGGTATGTGGCGGCGGATCTTTTGTCCCAGGCGGAGCATGACGAGATGGCTTCGGCGGTCCTGGTGACCACTTCCATGGAACTGGCTCAGGCGGTGGACCGGGAGATCGGCGGCTTTTTGAAGGTGCTGGAGCGCAGGGAGATCATGGAACGGTCTCTGGAGCATTATGGATATATCCTGGTGACGGACACCATGGAGGAGGCCGTTTGGGCGGCCAATGAGATCGCTCCGGAGCATCTGGAGATCATGGCCCGGGACGGCTTCTCCCTGATGACGAAGATCCGGAACGCGGGGGCTATTTTCATCGGCGATTACAGCTGCGAGCCTCTGGGAGACTACTTCGCGGGTCCCAACCATGTGCTCCCCACCGGAGGCACCGCCCGGTTCTTCTCTCCTCTGGGAGTGGATGACTTCATCAAGAAGTCCAGCGTCATCTCCTATTCCAGAGAGGCTCTGGAGCCGGTCCATGAGGACATCATGCGGTTTGCCGCCCAGGAGGGGCTCACGGCCCACCGGAATTCCATAAAGGTCAGGTTTGAAGGAAAGGAGGGCGCAGGATGGAACGGACAGCAGTGATGGAGAGAGTCACGGGAGAGACGAAGATCCGGGTGCGCCTTTCCCTGGACGGGACGGGAGAGAGCCGTGTCCGCACGGGGATCGGTTTTTTTGACCATATGCTGACCCTTTTCGCCAAACACGGCCTTTTCGACCTGGAGGCGGAAGCGGAGGGAGACCTGGAGGTGGACACCCATCATACCATTGAGGATATGGGGATCGTGCTGGGTCAGGCCATCGCGCAGGCAGTGGGAGATAAAAAAGGGATCCGCCGGTACGGTTCTTCGATCCTTCCCATGGATGAAGTGCTGATGCTCTGCGCCCTGGATCTTTCGGGACGTCCGTATCTGGTCTGCGACGCGCAGTTTTCCGCCGAGCGGGTGGGACAGATGGAGACGGAGATGGTAAAGGAGTTTTTCTATGCCGTCTCCTACAGCGGGGCCATGAACCTGCATTTCAAGGAGTTTCACGGAGAAAATACCCATCATGTGATCGAAGCCATGTTTAAGGCCTTTGGAAGGGCGCTCTCCGTGGCGGTTTCCGTGGATGAGAGGATTTCGGGTGTCCTTTCCACAAAGGGGATCCTGTAGACGAGGTGAGAAGGATGGAAAAAAAGAAACAGCTGGCGGCTTTCTTTTCCCTGCGGGAAGGAAAGGCCGTGAACGGCCGGGGAGAGGTCTGGGAACCGCTTTCCCTGGCGCGGGCCCTGGAGGGAAACGGAGCCGATCTTTTGGTGATCCGGGACGTCTCCGAAGGTGACAAAGAGCACGACCTCCACATCGGGATCCTGAAGGAGATGCTCCGGAATATCGACGTTCCGGCGGCGGTCGGCGGACGGATCAAACGGCTGGAGGATGTGAAGAAGTATCTCTATGCCGGCGCGGGATCGGTATATCTGGATGCCGCCTCTGAGGAGCAGACGGCTCTGTTAAAGGAGGCGTCAGACCGGTTTGGGAGCGGCAGGGTCGGAGTGCGGCTGGAGGATCCGGGACAGATGGGCGCGTATGCGTCTCTGGGAGCCGGGTTTTTCTTCCTGCCGGCCGGACGCTGTCCGGAAGAAGGGACGGAAAAGGACTGTTTCCTGCTGACAGAGCAGGCTTCCTGCGGGGAACTGGCTTCCATGCTCTCGGCGCCGGGGGTGGACGGAGCGGTCCTTACAGAGGAAGAGACCGGATTCCTGGAGCTTAAGGATAAACTGGAGGCCATGGGGCTTCCCATGAACGTGTTTGTTCCCGCCTTATCCTGGGAGGAGCTCAAGAAAAACGAAAACGGCCTTGTGCCGGCCATCGTCCAGGACTACAGGACGGATGAAGTTTTGATGATGGCGTATATGAACGAGCAGGCTTTTCAGGATACCATGCGGACAGGCAGGATGCACTATTACAGCCGCAGCCGGAAGACCCAGTGGCTGAAGGGAGAGACCTCCGGTCACTTCCAGTACGTCCGGTCCCTGACGGCCGACTGCGACCGGGATACGCTGTTGGCCAGGGTCTCCCAGATCGGGGCGGCCTGTCATACAGGTTCCCGTTCCTGCTTTTTTGAGACCATTGCGGAAAAGGGAGGGGAGCAGCAAAATCCCCGGAAAGTCCTGGAGGATGTCTACCAGGTGATCCTGGACAGGAAGCAGCATCCCAAGGAGGGCTCCTACACCAACTATCTCTTTGACAAGGGGATCGACAAGATCTTGAAAAAGGTGGGGGAAGAGGCGGCGGAGATCATCATCGCGGCCAAGAATCCGGATCCCCAGGAGATCATCTATGAGCTCTCGGATTTTCTGTATCACGCCATGGTGCTGATGGCGGAAAAAGGCGTCACCTGGGACGACGTCATGGAAGAGCTGGCGAAGCGGTAGCCTTCGGACTTTGCGGGGCGGCCCGCCGCAGGCGGAGTCCTCTCCCAAAGCGGGATTTTCGCATGGCGCCTTGCCGGGAGGAATTGCGAAATAAGTTGGGATAATACGTGAAATTTTGCGAAACAGTCAGGTTCCTGCTTGATTGTATCCTTCATTTGGGGTAAAATATAGACAAATGAATGGTAAAGGGGGAGCCGCTATGGCATGGAAGGATAAGTGCTTGCGTTCCTTGATGGATGCGAATCTGTTTTTATCGTCGGCACAGCTGGAGAGGTTCAAGGAAACCTGGAAGGTCCTGAAGAAGCAGCCCTTTTGCACGAAGGGTCTGTGCAAGTGTCTTTTTATGTCGGCCTGGGATCAGGAGCACTACCAGTTTCTCAAAGATACGGTAGACGAGATGATCGCCAGGAAGGATACCGACACCTCCTATATGCTGGAAAAGGGCAGGGTCGTCCTGGGAAATGTGGCCCTCAGCGAGAGGGAGCTGTTTAAGCTGTCCATTGAATTCCTGGAAAAGGAAGGGCAGACTCCGGATGAGCGCTGCCTGGTGAAGCTGGCCCATCACTGGGTGCCCATCACGGACAATACCCTGGCTGTGGGAAGGCTCCTGGATTCCATGGACGATGAATGAGGATGGTGATCTTTCATGTATAATCCGCAGCTGGAGACCTTTCTCTGCGCGGCGGAGGCAGGCAGCTTCAATAAGGCTGCGGAGCGGCTGTATATTTCTCCTCCGGCAGTCATCAAACAGATCAACCTGCTGGAGGAGAGTCTGGATCTGCAGCTGTTTGTCCGGACCCACAGGGGACTGGTCCTGACCAGGGCGGGCCAGTCTCTCTATCAGGATGCGAAATATATCATCCAGTACTGTAAGGATTCCGTTACCAGAGCCAGGAATTCCATGCAGGAGAGCGGCCGCCTGATCCGCATCGGCACCTCTCCCATGACGCCGGCCCAGGTGCTGGTGGACTTATGGCCCAGGCTCCAGGAGCTCTGTCCCAATATCAAATTTCAGCTGGTGCCCTTTGAGAATACTCCGGAAAACGCCAGGGAGATCCTGGGCAATCTGGGGCAGAATATAGACGTGGTGGCGGGGATCTTTGATGAGACCATGCTGGGGCTCCGCAGATGCGCGGGGCTGGAGATCTCCAGGGAACCCATATGCTGCGCCGTATCGGTCCATCACAGGCTGGCACAGAAGGAGCATTTGAGCATCCAGGATCTCTACGGGGAGAAGCTCATGCTGATGCGCCGGGACTGGAGCCATTATGTGGACCTTCTGCGGGACGATCTGTGGAAGAACCATCCGCAGATCCGCATCGTGGATTTTGATTTTTATGATATGGCGGCCTTCAATCAATGCGAAAACAACAACTGTGTCCTGATGGCCATAGAGAACTGGCGCTATGTGCATCCTCTGCTGAAGATCATGCATGTGGACTGGAATTATACGATCCCCTTCGGACTGCTCCACGCTCCGGAGCCTTCGCCGCTGGTGAGCCAGTTCCTGGAAGCGGTGGTCCGGGCGAAAAAGCTTTAACCTTTTCGTAAATACGGTATAACAAAACGAGACTTCTGCGGGAGTCTCGTTTTGTATTATGCTGTAGGAAATACAGATCAGGAGATGAAGATATGGAAACAAGGACATTGGGAAAAGATTTTTGTGTTTCGGCGGTGGGACTTGGGTGTATGGGGTTTTCCCACGCCTATGGAGCGCCGGTGGAAGAGAGAGAAGCCGTGCGGCTTTTGCGGGAAGCCGCACAGATGGGGTATACGCTGTTTGATACGGCGGAGGTATATGGGACCCAGGAGGATCCCCATGCCAATGAGAGGCTGGTGGGAAAGGCTCTGGCTCCCTTCCGGAATCATGTGGCGGTGGCCAGCAAGTTCGGCCTCCGGTTTGATATGGAGAGCGGACGGTCTCCCTACCCGCTGATCCCGGATGCCAGGCCGGAGACCATACGCCGGTCCGTGGAAGGTTCCTTAAAACGGCTGGGAACGGATCACATCGACCTGTATTTCCAGCATCGCATCGATCCGGAAGTGTCCCCGGAAGAGGTGGCGGGCGTCATGGCGGATCTGATCCGGGAAGGGAAGATCACCCACTGGGGCATCTCGGAGACGGACGAGGAGTATCTGCGGCGGGCCCACGCCGTCTGTCCGGTCACGGCAGTGGAAAACCGGTATTCCATGATGGCAAGGCACTATGAAAAGCTGTTTCCTGTGCTGGAAGAGCTGGGAGTGGGATTTGTGGCCTTTTCTCCCATGGCCAACGGATTCTTGACAGGGAAATACGGAAAAGGGGAGAAGTTCGATGAAAAGACGGATTACCGGGCTTCCATGCCCCAGTTCACCGATGACGGGATCGATAAGAACCAGGAGCTTTTGAGGCTGCTGTCCGACATGGCGGAGAAGAAGGGGGCCACCTGCGCCCAGATCTCTCTGGCCTGGATGCTGTGCAGGAAACCGTGGATCGTTCCGATCCCGGGCAGCCGGAAGCCTCAGCGGATGGAAGAGAATGCCGGGGCGGCTTCGGTGCGTCTTGAGCCATCCGAGATAAAGGCCCTTGACGAGGCTCTGGACCATATGGAGATGTCGGAGGTATTCGGCGGGACCCGCGTCAAGAAAAGAGCGTAGAGGCAAGGGGATCCTTTTTCTCCGGATCCTGCGGCAGGATAAAATTTTTCATGGATCTGACAGAATCTTCTCTTGTGTTTCCGGCTGCTTTGATGGTATAGTAAGGGTGTTGGATTGGGCCGTTTCGGCCTGTTTGATAGTCTTATGACGGAGAAGAGTAGCGTATGAGCAGAACTGAGGAAGAGATCATCAAGGAAGAAGAAGCGGGGAAACAAAAACTTCTGGACCTTCTGCTCCATGCCGGAAGCGAGACGCTGGAAGAGCAGCTGGAGGACATCCATCCGGCAGACATCCTGGAGCTGGTCCACAGTGAAGAGGAGACCGATCCTAAGCAGCTTTTGGAACGGCTGCCGGATCCCATCATCGCGGACATCATCGACGAAGAGGATGAGGATGAGAAGTACGAGCTCTTGAAGCTGTTCCCGGAGGAGCGGCAGAAGGCCATCCTGGAAAAGATGTCCTCCGATGAGCTGGCCGATATGGTGGGCTCCATGGAGGATAAATCGGAGCTGACCAAGCTGATCGGAAAGCTGTCCGATGAGGACCGCAGCGAGGTGAGCCAATTGCTTTCCTATCCGCCGGATACGGCCGGCGGCATCATGGCCACGGAGTTCATCAATATTTATGACAACAAGACGGTCTACAAGACGCTCCTGTATCTTCAGGAGATCGCGGAAGAGGTGGAGAATTCCTACGCCCTCTATGTGGTGGACAGGCAGAACCATCTGAAGGGATCTCTGTCCCTGACGGACATCGTGACGTCTCCCTTTGACACGCCGATCCTGGACATCATGAATTCCCATGTACGCAAGGCCCATGTGGAGGATGACCAGGAGAAAGTCTCCAGGGAATTTGAAAAATACGGCCTGGTGGAGCTTCCAGTGGTCAACGACGACGACCAGCTGGTGGGCGTCATCACTGTTGACGACATCCTGGAGGTGGCCACGGAGGAGGCTACGGAGGATATCCACTACATGGGCGGCCTCTCCGGCGAAGAGGAGGTGGACGGGCCTCTGGCGGACTCTCTGCGGAGCCGTCTGCCCTGGCTGGTGGTCAACCTGCTGACGGCGTTTCTGGCCTCCTGGGTGGTGGGCCTTTTTGAGTCCACCATCAGCCAGGTGGTGGCTCTGTCGGCCATCATGTCCATCGTCACAGGCATGGGCGGAAATGCCGGGACTCAGTCCATGACCATCATCGTCCGCGGCATCGCCCTTGGGGAGGTCAACCGGGAAAACGGGCTTCGGATCTTCATAAAAGAATTCCTGGTGGGGCTCCTTACGGGAGCGGCCATCGGCGGGATCGTGGCCATTGTGGAGTACGTCCTCCACGGGAATGTGTATCTGGGCCTGGTGACGGGGCTGGCCATGATCCTGAATATGATGGCCGCCACGGTGACCGGGTATCTGGTGCCTGTGGCCTTGAAGAAGATGAAGATCGATCCGGCCCTGGCTTCCGCCGTGTTCGTCACCACTGTGACGGATGTCCTGGGATTTTTCTTTTTCCTGGGACTGGCCACTCTTTTCCTGCCGAAGCTGATCTGAGTTTCTCCGGTAACGGAGAAACGCAAAAATACAGGCCCTCCGGTTCTCAGAGGACCTGTATTTTTGATTCCATAGGAAACCTGCCGTCTGCGCGGGCTTCTTTTTAATACTAGAAAAGAGAAGCTTATGCTTCCCGGGATGCCAGGAAGCGGATGATGAGGAATCCGGCCGCGAACAGGCCCAGGCAGGGCAGCAGGGTCAGGCCGGAGGGGATCGAAGGCATGGCTTCCCAGATGTCCCACATGGAGGCCAGCACGAAGCCCAGGATCACCATATAGGTGGGCTGAGGATAGTCGTTCATGGCCTTTTCCAGGAATTTGGTCAGGAGCAGGACTCCTAAGATGCCGCCCGCCGCAAAGGGGATCAGCACCACGAAATTCCGGTCTCCCAGAGAACCGAAGATAAAGTTGTAGACCCCCATCATGTAGAGCATGGAGGAGAAAGAGATCCCGGGAAGCACCAGAGCCAGGGCGCCCAGGATGCCGGCCAGGAACTGGATCAGGATACCGGTCAGGCTGCTCTCACTCCCGTCAAAGAGGTTTTTGGGAAGAAAGCTCAAGGCCACCACCAGCAGGATGCCGGCGGCCAGCCATAAGAAGTTGGAGACAGAGGGCCTTTTGATATGCGCCGCCTTCCAGATGACCGGGATGCCTCCCAGGATCGCACCCAGGACGAAAAAGGCAGTCTGCTCCGGAAAACGGGTATTGAGCGCGGCCATGAAGCCTGACAGCAGGAGAAAAGCGGCGCCTGCCCCGAGCACAAATTGCAGCAGGAAGAAAAAGCTCTCCTTTTTATGCTTCCGGAATGAACTGATGGAAGAGACCAGACGGTCATAGATCCCCAGGATCATGGCCATGGTGCCGCCGCTGACGCCGGGCACCAGCATGGAAGCCCCGATAAAAAATCCTTTGAAGATCAGAGAAAGTTCCAGCATGAAAAACTCCTTTCTTGATGCCATAATGAACATCATTATAGCATAAAACGGAAACTATTGCCAGACACCTTTTTTGCGGCTATAATGATAAAAGAAAGAATTTTTGATATTTTTGGGATAGGAAACTGATGATGACAGAAAAAGAACAGAAAATAAAAATATTGATCGCAGATGATTCGGAGATGAACCGGGCCATCCTGGCGGAGATGCTGGGAGAGGGATATGAGATCCTGGAGGCGGAGGACGGCGAGGAAGCCCTGGACTGCCTCACGCGGCATGGAACGACGATCTCCCTGGTGCTCCTGGACATCGTGATGCCGAAGATGGACGGGTTCGGAGTCCTGACCGAGATGAATAAAAAGCATCTCATCGAGGAGATCCCGGTGATCATGATCTCGGCGGAGGGAGGAGCGGAGGCCATCCGCCGGGCGTATAATCTGGGGATCTCCGATTATATCAGCCGTCCCTTCGATATGGAGGTGGTCCGCAAAAGGGTCACCAACACTCTGATGCTCTATGCCAAGCAGAAACAGCTGCTGGAGATGGTGGCGGAGCAGGTCTATGAGAAGCAGAAGAGCAATACGCTGATGGTCAACATCCTGTCTCATATCGTGGAATTCCGCAATGGGGAGAGCGGCCTCCATGTCATCCATGTCCATATGATTACCCGCCTGCTGCTGGAATATATCCGGCTGAAGACGGACCGGTACGATCTGAGCGACGGAGACATCCAGCTGATCAGCATGGCTTCCGCCCTCCACGACATCGGGAAGATCGCCATTCCCGACGAGATCCTCAATAAACCGGGACGACTGACGCAGGAAGAGTTCGAGATCATGAAGACCCACGCCCTGACAGGCGCTTCCATGCTGGCGGATCTTCCCGTGGCGCAGGACGAGCCTTTGGTCCGGTATTCCTACGAGATCTGCCGCTGGCATCATGAGCGGTATGACGGAAAGGGATACCCGGACGGTCTCTCCGGCGAGCAGATCCCCATTTCCGCCCAGGTGGTGGGACTGGCGGACGTCTACGACGCCCTTACCAGCGAACGCGTCTATAAAAAGGCCTTTTCCCATGAGAAGGCTCTGGAGATGATCCTGGGAGGAGAATGCGGCGTTTTCAGCCCTTTCCTGATGGAGTGTCTCCGGGAGCTGTCCGGTACCATAAAAGAGGATCTGGAAAAGGGACCTGCGGACTACTCCGGAGAGGGAGGAGTCAGCATCCGCAAGGCGGAGGCCATGTTCCGGGAGCGGCAGAACAGGCAGGCGTCTCCCGTTCCCAGGCAGCGAAGCCGGGAGGAAGCCGGGGACGGCCGCCTGGGCGGAGAGGATCTTCGGAGACTGGCGGAAGGTCTGGAGCTGGTGTATGACCGGGTCCGGCTGGTGGATGTCTCTTCCTCGGCGCAGTACAGGATCGGCAGGGAGGGAGAGCTGACGGCGGAGCCCTATGACTGCTATAGGATCTGGGACAGGAAGGGCCGCTGTGAAAACTGCATCTCGGCCAGAGCGTACGCGGGCCGGTCCAGAGCCAGCAAGTGGGAGCGGTCAGGCGGCGGACTTTACCAGGTGGATGCCATGTATATCGAGACGGAGGACGGACCTTTCGTCCTGGAGATGATCCGGAAGCTCTCGGAAGAGGAACAGTCTGAGTTATTGCGGATCGGGAGAGGAGGAAGCGTATGACGCTGCGGGAAGCATATGAGCAGCTGGGAGGAGACTATGACGAGGTGCTCTCCAGACTGCCCAGTGAACGGCTGGTGAAAAAATTTGCCTTTAAGTTCCTGGAGGATGAAAATTACGGGAATCTGGAGCGGGCCATGGAGACGGAGGACTGGGACAGCGCCTTCCGGGCGTCCCACACCATCAAGGGCGTCTGCCAGAATCTGGGGTTTCGCGCGCTTTCGGATTCCAGCAGCGCCCTGACGGAAGCCCTCAGGAACGGCTTCTCCCCGGAGGCGCCTGATCTCTTTGGTCGGGTACAGGAGGACTATGAGCGGACGGTGAGAGCCCTTTCCCGCTATCGGGAGGAAGAGGGAGGAAACGCCTGAGGACAGCAGAAGAGCGGCCGGAAAAGGCCGCTTTTTTTGGCCTGTTGGAGACCTCGTTTCCATAGAGCAAAAACGCTCCCTGGGAGAGCACTGCGGCGGAGCAGGATCCTGCCGCGGAGGATCTTTTCTTGTTAAAAAAAAATCGTGTTTGGACTAGATAACTTAGATAATATGTGATATGCTTAGTTCGTATCGATTGCAAAGCTGTCTTATATAAAGTAACCATAAGGATAAAGCTTGCGGATCAATTTGTAAGGAAGGTGAGCAATTGGAGAACTATACCAAGTACAAGTTAAAGGGAAATGATGAGCTGGCGTCCTTATTGGCCGGTAAAGACAATCTGTTCATCATCGCCTGCAACAAGTGCTTCAAGGAGTTCGAGACCCTTGAAGAACCGGAGTGCGGCGAGCTGGAAAAGATCGCCCTGGAAAACGGAAAGACTCTCACAGGCAGTGCGAGGGTCGATTTTCTGTGCAATAAGGTCCAGACAGAGAAGAGTCTGGAAGCCATGATCCCGGAAGGCACGGAGCACATCCTCGTGATCTCCTGCGGTCTGGGGATCCAGACGGTTGCCGATCTGGCGGACAGGCCTGTGTACGCGGCCAGTGATTCGCTGAATTACAGGGGATACCACGGCATGGCCCTGACGGAGCGCAAGTGCGACGCCTGCGCCCAGTGTTTCCTGAACATAACAGGCGGGATCTGTCCTATCGTGGACTGCTCCAAGAGCCTGGTCAACGGCCAGTGCGGCGGCGCCAAGAACGGCAAGTGCGAAGTGGACGCCGGAAAAGACTGCGCCTGGGAGAAGATCTACCAGAGACTGGAAAAGCAGGGACGCCTGGAAGAGTTCCTGGATCAGCCGGTCCAGCTGCGGGATTATTCCAAAGTAAACGTTAAATTTGTAAACGACTATGTGAGATCCATCCGGGAGAACCGGCTGGAAGGCTACTACGGCGGCGTCCATCCCTCCGAGCGCAAGGAATATACAGAAGCCATAGCGCTCAAGAGATTCCCCGATCCGGAGGAAGTGGTCATTCCGCTCTCCATGCACGCGGGAGCTCCTGCGGAGCCCGTCGTACAGGTGGGAGATACCGTCAAGGTGGGACAGAAGATCGGAGAGGCGGCGGCCTTCATCAGCAGCCCCGTCCATTCCAGCGTCAGCGGGACTGTGACGGCCATTGAGAACCGCGGCCATGCCACCAGAGGCGAATGTCTGTCGGTGGTGATCCGGTCAGACGGGAAGAATACGCTCCATGAGTCGGTGAAGCCTCACAAGAATCTGGAGAGCCTGACTCCGGATGAGATCGTGGAGATCGTAAAGGAAGCCGGGATCGTCGGAATGGGCGGAGCCGGATTCCCCACTGCCGTGAAGCTGAAACCTGCCAAGCCGGTGGATACGATCCTTTTAAACGGATGTGAATGTGAGCCTCTCCTGACGGCCGACCACAGAGTGCTCCTGGAGTTTGCCGACGACGTAATTTTCGGACTGAGGGCCATCGTAAAGGCTGTGGGCGCTGAGCGGGGACTCATCGTCATCGAGGACAATAAGCCGGACGCCATCGCCCTTATGAAGGAGAAGACGGCGGCCTATGAGGATCTGGATGTGGTGACGGCCAAGACCAAGTACCCTCAGGGCGCTGAGAAGATGCTCATCAAGCGCGTCACGGGCAGAAAGGTGCCCAGCGGCGGCCTTCCCGCAGATGTGGGCTGCGTCGTCAGCAACATCAGCACCACAAAGGCCATTTCCGACGCCATCCAGAAGGGGATGCCCCTGGTGGAGCGTGTCGTGACGGTGACAGGCGAGAGATTGAAGAACCCGGGCAATTTCATCGTGAAGATCGGGACCAACACGAAGGATCTGATCGACTACTGCGGCGGCGTGACAGGCGGGGATATCACCATCAAGGCCGGCGGTCCCATGATGGGATTTGTCCTTTCCGATGTGAATGTGCCCATCATGAAGGGCTCCAACGGCATCATCGCCGTGGATACGGATCATACGGTGGAGCAGCCCTGCATCAAGTGCGGCCGCTGCATGGACGTATGTCCCATGGAGCTTTCTCCTCTGTACTTCGCCAAGTATGCGGATGAGCAGAACTGGCAGGGCATGAAGGATAAAAATGTGATGGACTGCATCGAGTGCAGATGCTGTGAATATATCTGCTCCTCCAAGATCCCGTTGGTGAGCAAGATCAAAGCCGGAAAAAATGCAGTAAGGGGGATGAAGTGATATGCTGATTACGGAATTAAAATCCAGGGAAGCCATTGAGGCCCTTACGGATGGGAAGAAGCTCTTTATCATCAACTGCGAAGGCTGCAAGGAAGTCCATTTTCCGGAGAAAGAGGCAAAAGAGCTCCAGAAGGAGCTGGCTGCCGGCGGCAGAGTGACCGGGATCCTGACCACCGATTACATATGCAATCCGGATAATATGAAGCTGCGTCTTGAGAAACATATGGGAGAGATCCAGGCTGCCGACGTGGTGCTGGTATTTTCCTGCGGAGTCGGTGTACAGACCATCGCCTCTTATCTGGAGGAGAAGACCGTATGCGCGGCCTGCGATACGTATCCTCTGCCGGGCTTCCAGGGAGTGACTCCTCTGGAATACAAATGCGACCAGTGCGGAGAATGTTATCTGAACCTGACCGGAGGCATCTGTCCCATTACCGCCTGTTCCAAGAGCCTGGTCAACGGCCAGTGCGGCGGCGCCAAGAACGGCAAGTGCGAGGTGGACAGCGAGATGGAGTGCGGCTGGGAGCGGATCTACAGACGCCTTGAGAAGCTGGGCCGTCTGGATGTGCTGAAATGCCCGACCCAGGTTCGGAATTTTGCGACGGACGACGAAACGGAGAAATAGAGGAACTGTTGAAATTTTAAGGATTAGGAGCAATATATCATGAAAATTACGGAATTGTTTGAACGTGGTGAATTTGTGGTTTCTGCGGAGGTAGGCCCGCCCAAGGGTTTTCATGTGGAGCATCTGCTGGAGGAGGCCAAGACCTATCTGAGCGGCATTACCG
This sequence comes from Candidatus Paralachnospira avium, assembly GCA_904420245.1. GTDB lineage: Bacteria > Bacillota > Clostridia > Lachnospirales > Lachnospiraceae > Lientehia > Lientehia avium. The sequence continues at coordinate 26,641 of CAJFUL010000014.1, read as the reverse complement.
CGGTGAATGTGACCGATAACCAGTCCTCTGTCATGCGTCTCGGTTCTCTGGCCATGTGCAAGGCCCTGAAGGACGAGGGACTGACCCCCATCTATCAGCTGACCTGCCGTGACCGCAACAGGATCGCGCTGCAGTCCGATCTTTTGAGCGCGGCCATGTTTGGGATCGAGAACCTGCTCCTTCTGACAGGCGACCATACGAAGCTGGGGGATCATCCCCAGGCGAAGCCGGTCTTCGATCTGGATTCCGTGTCTTTGATCCATTCTGTGACCAAGCTGGAAGAGGGCGTGGATCTGGGCGGAAACCAGCTGGTGGGAGAACCTCCCAAATTTGCCAAGGGCGCCGTTGTCTCTCCCTGCAGCGATTCTGTGGATGCGCAGCTGGCCAAGATGGAGAGAAAAGTGCGCGCAGGCGCCGATTATTTCCAGACGCAGGCTGTCTTTGAGCCGGAGAAGTTCATCCGGTTCATGGAGAAGGCCAAACAGTTCGGAAAGCCGGTCCAGGTGGGCATCATCATCCCCAAGTCGGCAGGAATGGCGAAGTTCATGAATAACAACGTTGCCGGCATCCATGTACCGGATGAGATGATCGAGGAGCTGGCAAAGGACAAGGAGAAGACCAAGGCGGGGATCACCGGAGTGGAGATCGCCGCACGGATCATCAAGGAATGCAGACCTTACTGCCAGGGCGTACATATCATGGCGCTGGGCTGGGAGTCCAAGGTACCGGAGCTGCTGAAGCAGGCCGGGATCTGATGGCATAGAAAAGAAACACCGGATCAAAAGGTCCGGTGTTTTTTGCGTCATGGATGGAGCGGTTTATTTTGGGTAAAGAAATTATCAGATAAAAGGGATTATAGTTGACGGCCATATCCTGTATTCTGTACAATAACAGAAAGACTGCCAGGAGGACAGAAAACATGAGATTTGTTATCGAGCATTTATCCAAGAGCTACGGTTCCAAAGAGGTGCTGAAAGACACCGGCTTTTCCTTTGAGAGCGGAAAGATCTACGGGCTTCTGGGCCGGAACGGGGCCGGAAAGACCACGCTCTTCAACTGTATAAACGGAGACATTCCCGCTGACCGGGGAGATTTTTTCCTGGAAGAGGAGGGAGAGCGAAGAAAGCTTTCTCCCGAGGAGATCGGCTATGTCCTTTCCACCCCCACTGTGCCGGAATTTCTGACGGGCCGGGAATTTTTGAAATTTTTTATGGATATCCACCAGGATACGGTCCGGGATCCCAAAAGTCTCGACGCCTATTTCGACGATATGAAGATCGACCGGGAGGACCGGGACAAGCTTTTAAAGGATTATTCCCACGGGATGAAAAATAAGATGCAGATGCTCATCAACCTCATCGCAAAACCCAGGCTGCTTTTGCTGGACGAGCCTCTGACCTCCCTGGATGTGGTGGTGGCCGAGGAGATGAAGCAGCTGCTCCGGTCTTTAAAGGAGGGCAGGATCACCATCTTTTCCACCCATCTGATGGATCTGGCTCTGGATCTGTGCGATGAGATCGTACTGCTGAGCCATGGACGGCTGGAGTCCGTGGACCGTTCCCAGTCCGGCAGACAGGAATTCAAGGAGCGGATCATGGAAGCTCTGCGGGAGGAAGATCATGAATAAGACGTTTCGGATCTCGTTTTCTCTGAAAAACACATACAGGGCCAACAGCATCCTCTACGGCCTGAAACAGATCCCCCTCATCAAGCGGCTGCTGCCGGATACGCTGTACCGGGTGCGGGGGCTCAAGATCTTCGCCAACGTGGTCTCCGCGCTCTGGGAGATCGCAGCGGCGTTTCTGGGGAAATTCCTGTACTTCCTGATCCTGTGGGCGGCGGCTTCCGGTCTCTATGGAGAGAGGGCGGCGGCGCCGGTGTTCCTGCATATCTTCGTCATCCTCACCGTCATCGGTTCTTTCGTCAATACGTATCTGTTCAATCCCACCAGGGACAAGTACTATGCCCTGATCCTGCTGGGGATGGACGCCAGGGAATATACCCTGATCCACTACTGGTACGCAGTCCTGAAGCTCCTTGCCGGCTTTTTGCTCTTCGGCCTGTTCTTTGGGCTTGGGAAAGGGCTGTCCGTCTGGATGTGCGTGCTGTGCGCGTTGTCCGGCGCCGGGATCAAGATCTTCTCGGCGGCCTTATCCCTGGCCAGATTCCGAAGGACGGGAAAGCCGGTAAATGAAAACATGCTGGGAAGATTTCAATGGATCTTGCTGTTCGTTCTTCTGGCGGCGGCCTTCGGCCTGCCGGCCGCAGGGCTTTTGATCCCGGAGATGATCTGCGCCGTCTTCATGGTCCTCTGTACGGCGTCAGGTCTGATCTCCATCCGCTATGTGCAGAGGTTTGACCGGTATCAGGAGATGTGCCGCGGTCTTTTGTATCAGATGCTCCATCAGATGGACCAGATCCCTCAGATGGTCAGACAGCAGAGCGAAAAGGTCATTTCCTCGGATCTGGGGATCCAAAGCAGCAAACAGGGCTTTGAATACCTGAACGAGCTGTTTATCAAGCGCCATCAGAAGATCCTCTGGAAATCCTCCAAGCGCATCGCCGCTGTCTGTGCCTGTATCCTGGCGGCGGTCACCGGGCTCCTTTATCTGAGGCCGGAGATCAAGGAGACGGTCAACCGCCTCCTGCTGACCTTCCTTCCCTATTTTGTCTTTATCATGTATTCCATCAACCGGGGAACGGGGTTTACCAGAGTCCTGTTCATGAACTGCGACCACAGCCTTTTGACATACTCCTTTTACAAGCGTCCCAGGTTTATCCTGAAGCTGTTCCGGATCCGTCTCCGGGAGATCGTAAAGATCAACCTGCTTCCGGCCTCTGTCATTGGAGCCGGTCTGACGCTCCTTCTGTTTGTGTCGGGCGGGACGGACAATCCGGTCCACTATCTGGTGCTCTTTGTTTCCATCCTCTTTATGAGCATCTTTTTCTCGGTCCATTACCTGACCATTTATTACCTGCTCCAGCCCTATAACGCCGGAACGGAGGTCAAGAGCGGGACCTATGCCCTGATCCTGTGGGGCACGTATCTGGTATGCTTTCTCCTCATGCAGGTGCGTCTTCCCACTCTGCTCTTCGGGATCCTGACCATCCTGTTCTGCGGGATATACTCTGCGGCGGCCTGTATCCTGGTCTACCGGCTGGCTCCCAGGACTTTTAAGCTCCGTCCGTGAGCGGAAGGTCGTCTCTGGAAAGCTGGGGTCTCAGCCTAATGAGGATGACGGCGGACAAAACGGCGGCCAGGAGAGCGGTCCCGGCGAAGTTGAGCCAGATCCCCGTAAGTCCCAGGGGCCACAGGACGGCGATGAGGAGCACCGGAAACAGGAACGTGGTGGACAGGGAGATGGCGGAAGCCGCCAGGGGCTTTTCGATGGCCAGCATATAGCTTTGGGCGGCGAAGGAGAACCATCTTGTCATATACGTAAAGGCAAATAACCGGAGAGCGCCGGAGGCCATTTCCACGAATCCGCCGGATGCGCCGGCCATGAACAGCAGGGCGATCTGCTCCGGGAAGAAAAAGATCACGGCCACAGACAGCAGGGACACGATGCCGCTGGCGGTAAAACAGTGTTTTTCAATGGCGCGGACTCTGGAGAGCTTTCCGGCTCCCCAGTTATAGCCCACCGCCGGCTGGAGAGAATCGCACATGCCGTAGAGGAGAGGCTGGATGAAGCCTTCCGCGAACATTAAGATCCCGTAGACGGACACCGCGTCTTCTCCTCCCAGGCGCACCAGGATCGCGTTCATCAGCAGCGACGTGATGCGGCCCGCGATGTTGTTTAAAAAGTTGGGGCTCCCGCAGGCCAGGATCTGACGGACCATCCGTCCGGACAGCCTGGGGCGGCAGAAGCGCAGGGCGGCTTTTCCCCGGAAGAAGGGGAACAGGGCCAGGAAAGCGCAGATGAACATGCCGCTGCAGGTGGCCAGGGCTGCCGCCCAGATCCCCCACCGGAATACCACCAGGAACACAAATTCCAAAACGGCGCTTAAGGCGGACATCAGGATATTGAGAGCCATGCTGCCTTTGATAAAGCCGCAGATGCGCAGGAAATTATCCATGGCGAAGACGATGGTGGTCACGGGAGAGCAGATGGCGTAGACTCTCAGATACTGGACCGCCAGGCGGGCGAATTCGCCGTCCGCTCCCATGAGGCGGATCAGGGGTTCGGCCGCCGCGAAGAGGACGGCGCCGCTCAGGATCCCGGCCGCGACGATCATCAGGCAGGCGCAGGTAAAGAAGTTATGGGCTTCCGCTTCCTCTCCTTTGCCGAGACTGATGGAGATGGGGACGGAAGAACCGACGCCGATCAGATCGGCCAGGGCAAAATTGATGATGACAAAGGGCATGGCCAGGTTCAGGGCCGCGAAGGCGGTGGAACCTAAGAACCGCCCCACAAAGACGCCGTCTATGGTCTGGTACAGGGCGGAGGCCAGCATGCTGACGGCTCCGGGGAGCGAGGCCATGAAAAAGAGTTTTCGGGGAGAGGTCTTTAAAAATAATTCCCTGGAATTCATATGGAGGTTCCTTTCATTTTCGTACTTGCTCCTGCATCTCTTCGCACAGGCAGGAGGCGAAAAAATCAAACGCGTCGATAAATTCGGGAGAGAACTTCCCGACCGTGCGGATCAGGGCGCTGTATTCCGCGGCGTATACTTTCTTCAGCAGATCGTGGACGTAAGCCTTTCCCGTTCCGGTCAGGAGGATCGGTTTTTCTCTGGATTCTTCCTCCGGATAAAAGGTGATGTATCCTTCTTTTTCCAATTCTTTGACAATGGTATTGACGGTGGTCCTGGGGATCAGCCACTCCTCCGAAAGCTGTTTTTGGGAGTGGGGGAGCCCGTCGTCCAGCGCGTAGAGGACTGCCAGCGTATTTTCTTTTACTCCCAGACTTTTCGCACAGAAATAATAGCTTCCGTCGATCTTATTGAAAGCGGTCATCAGCTGCCGGATGGCCTCAAATGCGTTGTCCATGGTTTTGTCCTTTCTTGATACGAATTCGTATCAAGAATTTTAGTACGAATTCGTATTAAAGTCAAGAAAGAAATTCCGAAGGATTTTCTGGTAAAATTTTCACAATTGAAAGGATTTAATGGATATTCGCAAATAAATGTAAGTTTTTAGATGGGAAACGATTAATTGGTTGACAATTATGGAGAATTCCGTTTATACTGGAATTAAGATTGGGCAGCAGGGTTCGAGAAATATGTGGAATTGTACATAATTTCTGCTGTTTCCAGATATTTCAGAAAGGGTGGTGTTTTATGGAAAGTTTGTTTTATGGTCTGTCGTTCCTGACGGTCGCGATCTCGTTTGCCTTTGCCGCATACCTGTATTTATGGGTAAAGAAGCAGAAGACCAGCAACCAGAAGATCATGGAGGTGTCCGCCCTCATCAAGGAGGGGGCCAATACCTTCATGCGCAGGGAATACAAGGTCCTGGCCAAGTTCGCTCTGGCGGCGGCTGTTTTGATCCTGGTATTCCTTCCGTCTCCCATCTGGCAGGGGTCTCCTGTGGACAATATCGCCATGGCGGTCTCCTATCTGGCAGGAACGGTCCTGTCGGCCATTGCCGGAAAGATCGGAATCCTGGTGGCGACCCTTTCCAACGGAAGAACGGCTGAAGCGGCTCAGAAGGGCATTAAGCCTGCCTTTCTGATCGGGTTCCGCGGAGGCGCCGTCATGGGCCTTCTGGTGGTGGGCTGCTCTCTGTTTGGCGTGGCGGCCGTCCTGCTCATCACCGGCGATTCCAGCATCCTCCTGGGCTTCTCCTTCGGAGCCAGCTCCCTGGCCCTCTTTGCCAAGGCCGGAGGCGGGATCTTCACGAAGACGGCTGACGTATCCGCGGACCTGACCGGAAAGGTGGAGCTCGGCATCGCGGAGGACGACCCCAGAAACCCGGCTGTCATCGCGGACAATGTGGGCGATAATGTGGGCGACGTAGCCGGCATGGGCGCCGACCTGTTTGATTCCAATGTGGCGGCCATGACCTCGGCTCTGGTCATCGCTCAGTCCCTGTCCGGAGACGGAAACGCCAATATTTCCATGATCTTCTGCTACGCGATCCTGGGGCTCCTTGCTTCCATCATCGGCATCGCCACGGCCAGGGTGGGGAAAAACGGAAATCCCACCAGGGCGCTGAATTCTTCGACGTATGTGACCACCGCCATCTTCCTGGTGCTGACGGCCGCGGCCACGGCCGTGTTTGACGGCTTTTCCTGGAGGATCTGGGGCGCGTCCACAGTCGGCCTTCTGGTGGGCGTGATCATCGGCATCACGACGGATTATTTTACAGACGATACGAAACCCATTGTCCGGAAGGTGGCACATGCTTCCGGTTCCGGCCCGGCCTTCACGGTGCTTTCCGGCGTGGCCTACGGGTTTATTTCCGCGCTCCCGGCCATGGTCGGCATCGCGGTTTCAGCTCTGGTGGCGTATAAGCTCTGCGAGCCCATGGGAGAAGGATACGCGATCTTCGGGATCTCCATGGCGGCAGTGGGCATGCTTTCCATCGTAGGCATGATCATTTCCAACGACGCTTATGGTCCCATCGTGGACAACGCCAGGGGCCTGGCGGAGATGGGCGGCCTTGGCGAGGAGACCATCCGCACGGCAGACGAGCTGGACAGCGCGGGCAATACGGTGAAGGCGGTCACCAAGGGATTTTCCATCGGCGCGGCGGGGCTTACGGTCATTTCCCTGCTGGGAGCCTTCATGTCGGAGGCCAACGGAGCCCTGGCGGCAGCCGGAAAGGCGCTCATCACCGGCTTTGACATCATGTCCCCCACGGTATTCTTCGGGATCCTCATCGGCGCGGCGATCCCCGCCGTATTCTCGGCCATGCTGATCCTGGGCGTGGATAAAAACGCCCAGAGGATGGTGAAGGAGATCCACCGCCAGTTCAATTCCATCCCCGGTCTGAAGGAGGGGAAGGAGGACGCCAAGCCGGAATATGACAAGTGCATAGACATCGCCACATCCGGGGCTCTCAGGGAACTGATCCCTGCCGGTCTTATGAGTATCGCGGCCACCGTAGCGGTAGGCTTCATCGGCGGACCTCTGGCCATCGGCGGTTTTCTGCTGGGGAATATCGTCAGCGGTCTTCTGCTGGCGCTGTTCATGTCCAACGCGGGCGGCCTCTGGGATAATTCCAAGAAATATATTGAATCGGGAGAGGAGGGAGGAAAGGGCAGCGAAGCCCACAAGGCCGCGGTCATCGGCGATACCGTCGGCGATCCTTTCAAGGATACGGCGGGCCCGTCCATCAATACCCAGATCACCGTGGTGTCTCTGGTGGCTTCCCTTTTATCTTCGCTTTTTGTGTGGTTCTCCATCTTCTGATCTGTTTCCCGCGTCCCGGGTTTTCCCGGGCGCGGGATCCTTTTTTTGAGAACTCTGTTGAAAATATAGGAAAAAGCACGTATAATGAAACTGCCGGAACTGCTCCGGCATCCGGCCTTTTCCGGGAAACACGGGTGCTTTCCCGGAGGGACGGAAGGGGAGAACCGCATACGCGGTGAGAATATGAAGAGAAAGCAGGTTGTTTTATGGAAAAGTTTTTTAAACTGAAAGAAAACGGAACTACCGCCGGAAGAGAAGTCGTGGCCGGTCTGACGACCTTCTTCGCAATGGCCTATATCATTGCGGTGAACCCGACCCTTCTCAGCCAGTCCGGCATGGAATGGGGCGCCGTCTTCCTGGCTACCATCATTTCCGCCATCATCGGTACCCTGATCATGGGCCTGGTGGCCAATGTGCCTTATGCGCAGGCTCCCGGCATGGGCCTCAACGCCTTTTTCGTCTACACAGTATGCTTTACCCTGGGCTTTACCTGGCAGCAGGCTCTGTCCATGGTATTCATCTGTGGTCTGATCAACATTTTTATCACGGTCACCAAGATCCGTAAGTATATCATCAAGGCCATTCCCAGGAGCCTCCAGAACGCCATCGGCGGCGGAATCGGCATCTTCGTAGCTTATCTGGGACTTCTGAACGTGGGGATCATCAGCTTTGAGTCCGGCGTTCCGGCCCTTGCGACTCTGAACCAGGAGTCCTTATGGCTGTTTTTGATCGGCCTGGCTCTGACCATTATCCTTCTGGTGTGCAAGGTCAAGGGCGCTATCCTGATCGGCATCGTGGTGACTGCCCTTTTGGGGATTCCCATGGGCGTGACCGCCACCACCGAGACCATCAGCTTCACAGAGGCATGCAGGCAGCTTCCCACCACCTTCTGCGCGATCTTTACCAAAGAAGGTCTTGGTTCCCTGTTCTCCGATGCGGGCAAGATCCCGCTGGTGCTGGTGACCATCTTCTCCTTCAGCTTATCGGATACCTTTGATACCATCGGTACTTTCATCGGTACAGGACGCCGTACCGGCATCTTCAGCGAGGAAGACGAGCAGGCCATGGAGTCCCGTCCCGGCTTCAAGTCCAAGATGGACAAGGCCCTTTTCGCCGATGCGACGGCTACTTCCATCGGCGCCATCCTGGGTACCTCCAATACGACCACTTATGTGGAGAGCGCTGCCGGGATCGGAGCGGGCGGACGCACCGGTCTGACCAGCGTGGTAGTGGCCATCTGCTTCGCCGTCAGCGCGTTCCTGGCGACCTTTGTCAGCGCCATTCCCTTTGCCGCGACGGCGCCGGCTCTGGTGACGGTAGGTATCATGATGATGTCTGCCTTCAAGGAGATCCAGTGGGATGATTTTGAAGAGGCAGTTCCCGCCTTCTTCGCGGGTGTCTTCATGGCGCTGTGCTACAGCATTTCTTATGGTATCGCGGCAGGCTTCGTGTTCTACTGCATCACCAAGATCTGCAAAGGAAAAGCAAAAGAGATCCATCCGATCCTCTGGGTCGCGACGGCTTTATTCGTTCTGAACTTCATCCTTTTGGCGGTCATCTGAGCGCCATAGGCGGCACCCGCAAAGGCCCTCCGGTTTCCTGCCGGAGGGCTTTTTGATTTCTCTGTGGCCATAGAGCGGCACACTGCGAGGGACCCGGTTTTGACGGAGCGGGATCCTGCCGCTTACGCGGCATGCCTCCCGCCTGCGGCACGCCATATTCCTGGTCCGGCAAAAGAAGCCGGAACCCGGCTGGAATGAAAAAGCCGACGGATCCGGAGGGAGGATTTGAAACCGGACAGAGAGTATGCTATAATGGGAGGAACTTAAGTTAGGAGGTCGTTTTTTCGTGGATTTGGAAAAGCTGGAACGGATTTTGCTCCAGGTGCAGAAGCCTGGAAGATATATCGGGGGAGAATTGAATTCTGTGGTCAAGGATCCTTCGCAGGTGGACATCCGGTTTTGCATGTGCTTTCCGGACGTCTATGAGATCGGGATGTCCCATCTGGGGATCCAGATCCTCTATGATATGTTCAACCGCAGGGAAGATACCTGGTGCGAGCGCGTCTATTCGCCCTGGACCGATATGGACGAGCTTATGCGGAAGGAGGGACTTCCTCTCTTTACGCTGGAGAGCCGGACTCCGGTGAAGGAGATGGATTTCCTGGGGATCACGATCCAGTATGAGATGTGTTATACCAATATCCTGCAGATACTGGATCTTTCGGGGATCCCGCTGAAGGCGCGGGAGCGCGGCGGGGACTGCCCCATCGTCATCGGCGGAGGGCCCTGTACGTATAATCCGGAGCCCATCGCGGAATTTTTCGATCTGTTTTATATCGGCGAGGGAGAGACGCAGTACGATGCCCTGCTGGATCTGTATAAAGAGGTCCGGAGCAGCGGAGGGAGCCGGAACGCGTTTTTGGAGCGGGCCGCGGAGATCCCCGGCATCTATGTCCCTGCTTTTTATGATGTGGAATACCGGGAAGACGGGACCATCCGGTCCATGACTCCCAACAATCCCCACGCGCCGGAAAAAGTGGTCAAGCAGATCGTGACGGATATGACGGAGGTCTCCTATCCGGAAAAGCCCCTGGTGCCTTTTTTGAAGGTGACCCAGGACCGGGTCGTCCTGGAGATCCAGAGAGGCTGTACCAGAGGCTGCCGTTTCTGCCAGGCGGGGATGGTCTACCGTCCCGCCAGGGAACGGGATATTGAGGATCTGAAGGAGTACGCGGCCAAGCTTCTGGAGAATACGGGACATGATGAGATCTCCTTGAGCTCCCTCAGTTCCAGCGATTACAGCCATTTAAAGGAGCTGGTCTATTTTCTGATCGACCGGTTCCGCTGCAAAGATGTGAACATCTCCCTGCCTTCCTTGCGGATCGATGCCTTTTCCCTGGATGTGATGAGCCGGGTCCAGGATGTGAAAAAGAGCAGCTTGACTTTTGCTCCGGAGGCCGGAAGCCAGCGTATGCGGGATGTGATCAATAAAGGGCTCACCGAGGAGGATATCCTCACCGGCGCGGCGGAAGCCTTCAAGGGAGGCTGGAACAAGGTCAAGCTGTATTTCATGCTGGGACTTCCTACGGAGACGGAGGAGGATATACGGGGCATCGCTTCTTTGGCCAACGAAGTGGCCAAGGTCTATTACGATACGGTTCCCAAGGAAAAGCGTCAGGGACGGGTGCAGGTGAATTCCAGTACTTCTTTCTTTATCCCCAAGCCTTTTACGCCCTTCCAGTGGGCTTCCATGTTCACCAGGGAGGAATATCTGGAAAAGGCCCATATGGTGAACGACGCCATGAAAAGCCAGCTGAACCACAAGAGCCTCCGCTATAACTGGCATGATGCGGACACCTCCGTGCTGGAAGGCGTACTGGCCAGGGGAGACCGCCGGGTGGGAGCTGTGATCCTGGAGGCTTACAGGAGAGGCTGTCTTTATGACTCCTGGTCAGAATGTTTCGACAGCAGGAAGTGGATGGAGGCTTTCCAGTCCCAGGGCGTCGACATTGGTTTTTATAATCTGCGGGAACGGTCCCTGGACGAGATCTTCCCCTGGGATTTCATCGATGCAGGCGTCACAAAGGAATTTTTGAAGAGAGAGTGGGAACGGGCTGAGAAGGAGACGGTCACGCCCAACTGCCGGGCCCAGTGCCAGGGCTGCGGGGCCAGAAAATTCGGCGGAGGTGTATGTTTTGAAGGTCAGAGTTAAATTCAAGAAAACCGGCATGATGAAGTTCATCGGCCATCTGGATGTGATGCGGTATTTTCAGAAGGCCAACAGGAGGGCCGGCATCGATATTGGGTATTCCGGAGGCTTCAGCCCCCATCAGCTTCTGTCCTTTGCCTCGCCTCTGGGGCTGGGACTCACCAGCGAGGGGGAATATCTGGATATGGAACTGAACAGTTTTGAGGGTTCAGAGGCCATGCGGGCCAGGCTGAACGGCTGCATGACCGAGGGGATGGAGATCGTCAGCTGCCGCCTCCTTCCGGATGAGGCCAAGACGGCCATGTCCATAGTGGCCGCCGCCGACTATCTGGTCTTTCCCAGAAAGGGAGAGGAATGGGACGGATGGCAGGAGGATCTGGAGGGATTTCTGGACCAGGGATCCATCCTCATCGTGAAGAAGACGAAAAAGAGCGAGAAGGAGACGGATATCCGTCCGCTGGTGTACCAGTGGGAGCGGCGGGATCCGGGAACGTTCCTGAAGTTAGCCTGCGGGAGCGCGGAGAATCTGAAACCGGAACTCCTGCTGGAAGCCTTCTATGAGAAGATGGGCAGGGAATGGAGCCCCTACCGGTTTCATATCCACCGGCTGGAACTCTACGCTGCGGAGGGGGAATCCGGCTGGATCTCCTTGGAGGAGATGGGAAAGGAGCAGCCATGAGGCGGTCCGTCATCACCTGTCTGGACCGGTTCCGGATCACGGCAGAGGAGGAAAACGGACGCATAACCGGACTTTTCCTGGAGGATCCCGGGGAGACCTCCCTGGTGGGGCGGATCTACACGGGACGGGTTAAGAATATCGTGAAAAACATCCGTGCCGCCTTTGTGGATATTGGCGGTTCCCAGCTCTGTTATCTGTCTCTGGATGAGTGGGAAAAGCATCCTCTGGGGAGGCGGGAGGACAAAACGCTCCGGGAGGGAGATGAGATCCTGGTCCAGATCGAGAAGGATGCCTTGAAGTCCAAGGCGCCCGCCGTCACCACCAGGCTGACCTTCTCCGGTCAGTATCTGGTCCTGATGGTGGGAAAAAAGGGGATCTTCGTCTCCTCCAAGCTAAAGGACAGCGAAAAGAGGAGGCAGTTTAAAGAGCTTTTGGAGGAGCCGGATGCTTTTTACAGCCTGATCGTCCGGACCAATGGAGGAGAAGCTCCGCCGGAGGCCATCCTGCGGGAACGGGATATTCTGAAGGAGCAGGCTTCCCGCATCCTCCGTATATGGGAGAGCCGCGTCCCCGGCACGCTGCTCTATGAGCCGGAACCGGCTTTTCTGGGGGAAATCTTCAACAACCGGCAGGATTCCCTGGAAGAAGTCGTCACCGACCAGAGGGAGGTTTGGGAAGCGGTGGAACAGAAGGCCCGGCAGATCCGGGCAGCAGACGGGACGGTCCATGTCCCGCGCCTCCGGTTTTATGAGGACAGCTATCCCCTGGTGAAGCTGTATTCCCTGGAGACGGCTCTGGATAACGCCCTCAAAGAGCGGGTATGGCTCCGGTCCGGAGGTTTTTTAGTGATCCAGCCGACGGAGGCGCTGGTATCCATCGATGTCAATACCGGAAAGTTTGACGGACGAAAAAATCTGGAGGAAACTTTTTTTAAGACCAATCTGGAAGCGGCAGAGGAGGCGGCCCGCCAGCTCCGGCTCCGGAACTTGTCGGGGATCATCCTGGTGGATTTCATCAACATGGCAGAGGAAGAGCATAAGCAGGAGCTTCTGCGGGCTTTTTCCGCCGCTCTGGAAAAGGATCCGGTGAAGGTATCGCTGCTGGGATATACGCGGCTGGGATTGGTGGAACTGACCAGGAAAAAAATCCGGAAGCCGCTCCACGAAATCTGGAAAACTTCTTGATTTTTCTATACAATTCTGTTAGATTAGAGAAAGAGGCTCCGAAGAGAGCTCTAAATTTAATATGGAGGGAAAAGTATGAAAAAGAGAATCGCATGTCTCCTCTTGGGGATCGTAACGGCTCTTGTCCTGCTGGCCGGATGCGGCGGCGGAAAAGGCGGCGCGGCTCCGGTGGTGGGAGATTACAAGCTGGCTTCCGTTGAGGTGGAAGGCATGAGCATCGATGTGGATCAGTATGCGGAGATGTCGGGACAGACGGATCTGGAGATGTCCATTTCCATCAAAGACGGCGGAGAGTTTTCCATGGATGTGGCCGGACAGCAGGCGGAAGGCACCTGGGAATATGAAGAGCCTGTCTGCACCCTGACCGTGGACGGAGATCCCATGGACTGCGAATACGCGGATGGGAAGCTGACCATGGATTTCGACGGGATGAAGATGATCTTTGAAAAATAATTTTACAGATAACAGGGATTGACAATCATGTTGATCCCTGTTATATTTATATAGTATGCCGCACAATGAGGTATTAAGAGCTCCGGGAGGAGACACCGTAATTGGCGAGTAATGATAAATAGGAGGTGCCATATGTACGCGATCATTGCAACAGGCGGAAAGCAGTACAAAGTTGCCGAAGGCGACGTCATCCGGGTAGAGAAGCTGGATGTGGCGGCAGGCGAGACCTATACATTCGATCAGGTCCTGGCTGTAGGCGGCGACGAGCTGACTGTCGGATGCCCCACCGTGGCAGGCGCAACTGTTTCTGCAACCGTTGAGAAGGAAGGCAGAGGCAAGAAGGTTATCGTTTACAAGTATAAGAGAAAGACCGGATACCACAAGAAAAACGGTCACAGACAGGCTTATACCCAGTTAAAGATTGAAAAGATCAATGCTTGATTGGCTCTTGGAAAAACGATGATTACAGTCAAAGCGTTTGTGGACCAGGACGGCGGATACCGCGGTTTTAAAGTCACAGGCCATGCGGGATATGGAGAAGAGGGCGAGGACATCGTATGCGCGGCCGTCTCTGCTCTGACGCAGAATACGGTCAATGCCATCGAGACCTTCACTGAGGATCCGATCTCCTGTACGGTGGATGAGGGGTATCTGGAATTCTCCTTTTTGGAGACGGCCGGTCCAGAATCAAAATTACTGATGAATGCCTTGATGCTGGGGTTGGAAGGCATCGAGGAGAGCTGTGGAGCCGGTGAACGGTTCCTTCGTATCCTGACTGAGGAGGTGTAAGATATGTTGAAGATGAATCTTCAGTTATTCGCTCATAAGAAAGGTGTAGGTTCCACCAAGAACGGCAGGGATTCCGAGTCCAAGCGTCTGGGTGCCAAGAGAGCTGACGGACAGTTCGTACTGGCCGGCAATATCCTTTACAGACAGCGCGGCACCAAGATCCATCCCGGCGTAAATGTCGGCCGCGGAGGAGACGATACCCTGTTTGCTCTGGTAGATGGTGTAGTACGTTTCGAGAGGAAGGGCAGAGACAAGAAGCAGGTTTCTGTATATCCGAAGGTTGTGAACGAATAAGCCATATTTTATGGAAGCCGACGCCTCTGGCGCCGGCTTTTTTACCATTCCCCGCATTTAGAAAGGAAAGAGCAGGATGTTTTCAGACAGCGCAAAAATATTTATCAAATCGGGCAAGGGCGGAGACGGCCATGTCAGCTTCCGGAGGGAGCTCTATGTGCCCAGCGGAGGCCCGGACGGAGGAGACGGCGGCCGCGGCGGAGACATCATTTTTCAGGTGGACAAGGGTCTGAATACCTTGACAGATTTCCGCCATGTGAGAAAATACGCAGCCGGAAACGGCGAAGAGGGCGGAAAGCGGCGCTGCCATGGAAAAGATGGGAACGATCTGGTCATCAAAGTGCCGGAGGGAACTGTCATCAAGGATTTTGAGACGGGAAAAGTCATCGCCGATATGTCCGGCAGCCATCAGCGGGAGATCATCCTGAAGGGCGGCCGCGGCGGAAATGGAAATATGCACTATGCCACTTCCACCATGCAGGTGCCCAAATACGCCCAGCCGGGACAGGAGGGACAGGAGCTCTGGGTCCTCCTGGAGCTGAAGGTCATTGCCGATGTGGGTCTTGTGGGATTTCCCAATGTGGGAAAATCCACGCTGCTCTCCAGAGTGAGCAATGCCAGGCCAAAAGTAGCCAATTATCATTTCACCACGCTGAATCCCCATCTGGGAGTGGTGGATCTGGGCGACGGCCAGGGATTTGTCATGGCCGATATTCCCGGACTGATCGAGGGAGCGGCGGAAGGCGTCGGACTGGGCCATGCGTTTCTGCGTCATATCGAGAGGACGAAACTGCTGGTCCATGTGGTGGATGCCGCGTCCACGGAAGGACGGGATCCCGTGGAAGATATCCGTGCCATCAACCGGGAGCTGGAAAAGTATGATCCGGCGCTCCTGACGCGGCCGCAGGTGATCGCGGCCAATAAGATCGATGCCATTTATCTCGATGGAGAGGATCCGGTGCAGAAGCTGCGGGAAGCATTTGACGTCCCGGTATTTCCCATCTCGGCGGTCAGCGGCCAGGGAGTCCGGGAGCTTTTGTATCATGTATACGGTATGCTCCGGAATATGGATCAGGAACCGACTGTATTCGAGCCGGAGTTCGATCTGTCCCAGCTTTCGTCCGGGATCCAGCTTCCCTTTGAAGTGGAAAAGATGGAGGAGGGCCTCTACCGGGTGGAGGGCCCCAGGATCGAGAAGATGCTGGGCTATACCAATATCGATTCCGAAAAGGGATTTGAATTCTTCCAGAATTTCCTGAAAAAGAACGGGATCCTGGAGGAGCTGGAAAAGGCCGGTATCCAGGAAGGGGATACGGTCAAGATGTACGGATTGGAGTTTGATTATTACAAATAGAACATGCGGAACCGGAGAACGGTATACGCAGCGGAGGGATTATGAACAGCAGGCAGAGAGCATATTTGAAAAGTCTGGCCATGACCATGGATCCTGTCATGCAGATCGGGAAGGCAAGCCTGACCCCGGAGATCACAGGAGCGGCAGATGAAGCATTGGAGGCCAGAGAACTCATCAAGATCCATGTATTGAAGAATTGCATGGATGATCCGCGGGCCATCGCCGCCACGCTGGCGGAGCGGACCCATTCTCAAGTGGTCCAGGTGATCGGAAAGAGGATCGTCTTATACCGGGAATCCAAGACCAAAAAGAAGCTGGAGCTGCCCAAATGAAGCAGTCCGGGAACAAAATATCGAAGATCGGGATCATGGGAGGTACCTTTGATCCCATCCATATGGGACATCTGATCCTGGCAGAGCAGGCCTGTCTCCAGTTTCATCTGGATAAGGTGCTGTTCATGCCGTCTTCCCAGCCTCCCCATAAGGGGGAGGTATCGCCGGCCGCGTACCGTCAGGATATGGTGATGGCGGCCATAAGGGGCAACGAGAGATTCGAGTATTCGGATATGGAGCTGAAGCGGGACGGCTTCACATATACCAGCGATACCCTGACAGAGCTGCAGGAGGAATATCCGGATACGGAGTTTTACTTTATCATGGGGGCAGATTCCCTGTTTACCGTGGATACCTGGCACAAACCGGAAGAAATCTTCAGCCGGGCCGTGCTGCTGACCGGGAACCGGATGGACACGCCGGGAGACAAGCTGCGTGAGCAGATCCGGTATCTGGAGGAACGTTTTGGAGGGCAGGTCCGTCTGATCGATATGCCGGATATTGCCATTTCATCCAGAGAAGTGCGGAAGTGGTGCGCCCAGGGCCGTCCGGTCCGGTATTTCGTTCCGGAGCCGGTATATGAATATATCCAGGCTCATCATCTGTACCGGAAGGAAAAGCCTGTGGAAGACAACAAGGAGGAGACTATGAAACCGGACCGTCTGGCCATCAAGGAAAAACTGCGTCATAAGCTGGGAATGGGACGATTTGAGCATACTATGGGAGTCGCGTATACGGCAGCCTGCCTGGCTATGCGGTATGGAGCCAGCCAGGAGGATGCGGAGATCGCCGGCTTGCTCCACGACTGCGCCAAACAGTATGACAACGATACCCTGCTGAAAAAATCCACGAAGCATGGACTGCCCATCTCGGAGGCAGAACGGAAAAACCCTTCTCTCCTCCATGCCAAGCTGGGAGCTTATCTGGCGCAGCACAAATATGACGTGGAGGATCCCAAGATCCTGGATGCGATCCGGTATCATACGACAGGACGGCCGGAGATGAGTCTCCTGGAAAAGATCGTCTATGTGGCCGATTATATAGAGCCCAGGAGGTTCAAAGCCCCCAATCTGGAGAAGATCCGCCGTCTGGCTTTCCAGGATCTGGACCGGACCATATATGAGATCATGTCCGATACCCTGGATTATCTGAGGTCCATGCCGGACAGCATCGATGAAACGACAAAAGCAGCCTGCAGCTATTACAGAGATCTGTATGAAAGCCGAAAGGAGGAAGGAAGATGAACCAGCAGAAGGAAATGGCAGCCATTGCCTGCAGAGCCCTGGAAGATAAAAAGGGGCAGGAAGTGACGGTCATTGATATATCCAAAGTATCCTGTCTGGCCGATTACTTTATCATCGCCAACGGGGAAAACAGCAGCCAGGTACAGGCTATGGTGGACAATGTGGAAGAGGAGATGGCGAAGGCCGGATACCACTGTACCCAGCGGGAAGGATATGAGGCAGCCAGATGGGTGCTGCTGGATTACAAGGATATCGTCGTCCATGTATTTTCCAAGGATGACAGACGGTTCTATGATCTGGAGAGGATCTGGAGGGACGGGACCTTCCTGTCTGTCCAGGAACTGGAGGCATAAGCTGCTTCCATATAAATGGAGCAAAGAGAACGCGGGAGTCGCTGAACCCTGACGCGCGGGATCCGGCCTGCTCCCACAGAGTATTTACCGATGTGTTCTCATAAAAGAAAAATAAAAAGACAGAAGCAGCCGTATGGATACGGTATCTTCTGTCTTTTGTATTTCACAGAGTTTTCTGCAAGGTCACATCATGCGGAACAGGCCGATCACCTTGCCGATCACCTGAACGTCGTCCACGATGATGGGATCCATGTAGTCATTTTCCGGCTGGAGGCGGAAATGGCCGTCTTCCTTATAGAAACGCTTCACAGTAGCCGAATCATCCAGCAGGGCCACCACGATCTCTCCGTTATCCGCAGTGGAAGCGGCCGTGCAGAGCACCTGGTCTCCGTCAAAGATCCCGGCATTCACCATGCTGTCTCCCTTCACATGGAGCATATAAGTATCGGCGTTGGGCAGCATCTCCGCGGGAAAGGGAAAATATCCCTCGATATTCTCAGAGGCCAGGATCGGAAGTCCGGCAGCAACCGTTCCGATGACCGGGACCTGGACCATCTCGCGCCTGGTCAGAGCGAAGGCATCGTCTACGATCTCAATGGCTCTGGGCTTCGTCGGATCTCTCCGGATGTATCCGTTTTTCTCCAAGGTCTCCAGGTGGGAGTGGACCGAAGAAGTGGATTTCAAATGGACTGCCTCGCCGATCTCCCGGACTGTAGGAGGATAAGTCCTCTTCAAAGTCACTTCCTTGATATATTCTAAAATCTCCATCTGCTTGGGGCTGATCTTGCCTGCCATCCGGGGTTCCTCCTTTATTGCTTCTGGTTCCATACTAACATATGTTCGATTATTATGCAAGCGAAATCCAAACGTTTGTTTGAAAAAAATGGGGAAAGTCATTGACAAACACATGTTCTTGCGGTATTCTTATGATACAGAAAAGAACAAGCGTTCGTGAACAGAGGTTCGCAGAAGGAGAGAGGGTGTTTGCCGTGAGGAGAAAAAGAGTTTCCCGTGTATCTGTTAAGTTTTTGGCTGCCATTGCCGTAGTCCTGGCCGCTTCCATGATCTTTTTCTGTGTCCTGGTCAGCGCAAAGGACAGGAGAGAGACGCTGCCGGCTTATAAATATTATACTTCTGTCCAGATCGGACAGGGGGACAGTCTCTGGGAGATCGCGGAAGAGTATTGTCCCGACTCAGCCTCTGTCAGGGATTATGTGAAGGAATTGAAGTCCATCAACCGGCTGAAGAGCGATGAGATCCAAGCGGGCAGTTATCTGACCGTAGTCTATTACTCCGATGAATATAAATAAGGAATAAGGCCCTGCCGTCAGACGGAAGGGCCATCCTTTTCCGGTTTTTCTCTCAGCCGGACTGCGTTCCGGGCGCTGCGGCGCCTCTGGTCATCCAGGGCCGCGTAGTGTTTCCTGGTGGTGTTGACGTCGGAGTGTCCCAGTACATCCGCCACCAGATAGATGTCGCCGGTTTCCTGGTACAGGGAGGTTCCGTATGTGCTCCGCAGCTTGTGAGGAGTGATCTTCTTTAAGGGAGTCACCAGTTTCGCGTACTTTTTGACCAGGTTCTCCACGCTCTTTACGGATATGCGTTTGGACTGGAGAGAGAGGAAGAGGGCCTGTTCATGGCCCGATACCGGGATGATCCGGCTTCGTTCTTCCATATAATCCAGGAGCGCTTCCCGGACTTCTTCACCGAAATATACGACGACTTCTTTGCCGCCTTTCCGGTGGATGCGGATCCCGTCGTTGCGGAAGTCCACATCCGGGATATCCAGCCCGACACATTCCGATACCCGGATCCCGGTTCCCAGCAGCAGCGTCATCAGAGCCAGATCCCTTACCCGGGTCTTTTTGTGAAAAGCTTTCTGGCGCTCTGTCAGTCCGTCTCCATTTTCCACCTGATCCAAAAGCCTGGCCACTTCGTCGATATCCAGCCGGATGATGGCCTTGGAGTGGAGCTTGGGAAGAGAGACCAGGGCGGCCGGATTGTTCTGCAGCATTTCTTTCTTATAAAAATAGTTGTAAAAAGTCTTTAAAGTGGAGATCTTTCTGGAGATCCCCCGTTCTTTGTTGATGTGTTCCGCCTGTTCCCCGCTGGAGTAGTATTTCAGATATTCCATATATTCTTCCAGATCCAGAGCTTTGATCTGGTCCAGATCCCGCAGGGTGATGTCCTGTACGGTCTTTTCCCGGTAGACCGGATTTTCCTTTATGAGGAATTCAAAAAACACTTTCAGGTCATAGGCGTAGGCGATCCTGGTCCTGGAGGAGGTTTCCTGTTCGATGCCCCGGAAAAAGGTCCCGCAGAAAGAGGGGAGGGCGGAGAGCATCTCCCGGAGCTTCTTCGTGTTCTGTATATCTGCCTGCTGGTAATAAGGTCTTGTTTCCATATGATGCGCCTCCTTTGCAGGTTCAGGCCGTCTTTTCCGGCCAGCCGGGGAGCTTTCCCTGGATCACGGCCGTAAACATCCGTTCTTTGGCCCCCGGATTTTCCATATTCAGTTTCCGGACCAGTTCTTTGACATATTCCCGCCTGGTATGGCCGTCGGCGGGACAGGGATTCTTGCATACGGGAAGCTGGTATTGATTTTTGAACCCTACGATGTCCGCTTCCGGCACGTACAGGAGAGGGCGGATGACCGTCAAGTCCATCCGGTCCAGATACGTATAGGGAGAGAAGGAATGGAACCGTCCCTCATAGATCAGGGACATCAGCATGGTCTCCACGATATCGTCCTTGTGATGGGCGTAAGCCACCTTATTGCAGCCCAGTTCCTTGGCCTTCTGATTGAAAGCGCCTTTGCGCATTTTCGCGCAGAGGGAGCAGGGATTTTCTTCCTTCCGTTCTTTGAATACGATGTCCCCGATCTCTGTCTCTACGATGGTATACGGGACGTCCAGCTCCCGGCAGAGCCTGGATACAGGGTTTAAATCTATTTCTTTAAAGACCGCGACGCTGATGGCCTCTATGGTAAAAGGATTCGGATAAAAGCGCTTCAGGCCATGAAGGGCATACAGCAGGGCCAGGCTGTCCTTGCCGCCGGAGATCCCCACGGCGATCTTGTCGCCGGGAGCGATCATATGGTAGTCGTCGACGGCCCTCCTGGTGTAGCTCAGCAGTTTTTGAAGATTCATAAAAGGATTTCCTTTCTTGTGTAAGAGTATATGGGACTAGATCAATTTATTCGCTAAAGACAACTTTAACGAATAGTTATGAGTTTTTCTTTTCCGAGGCAGCTTCCAGTATAAAGGCTTCCAGCTCCTTGGCCGCTATGCTCATGGGCCGTTTCTTATCCTTTATCAGGCAAATATACCGGCAGGGAATCTCCTCTGCCAGCCGGAGGGCCAGAACTTCTTTCCGTTCCAAGGCTCCCAGGGCGAAGCTTTCCGGCAGGAATCCGAGACCCAGGTCGTATTTCACCATGGGCAGGATCTGATCGGTGGTGGCGGCTTCCACTGCCGGTTCCAGGATCGTCTCATGCTCCGCGAACAGCCGGTTGTAAAATTCATAGGTAGCTGTATTCCTGCCCAGGCTGACCAGCGGGTATCCGGAAAGCTCCCGGATGGAAAGTCTCCTTCCGGCGAGCTCCCGGTAGCTGGGCCCTCCGATCAGGATATCCCGGAAAGCGGAAAGGCGGGTCAGGCTCAGGGGCCGGACCGCCGTCTCGGCTGTGGAGATCACAGCCAGTTCCACTTGCCCGTTTTTCACGGCCGCGACGGCCTGGGGCGTGGAATGGTTGGTGATCTGGATATGGAGGCCCGGATAAGTGAGGCGGAAACGCCGCAGGACCGGAAGGAGCAGCTGATGGAGCGCGATCTCGCTGGCTCCGATGGACACATAGCCGCTTTCCAGTTTCCGGACCCGGGACAGCTCATACTCCCCCGCCAGGATCTGTTCCCAGGCGATCTGGATATGACTGTAGAGCTTTTCTCCTTCCGGCGTCAGGGTGATCCCCCGGTTGGAACGGAGAAACAGGCGGCAGCCCAGCTCCTGCTCCAGATTATTCATGGAACGGGTTATATTGGGCTGGCTGTTCAGCAGAATATCCGCGGCCCTGGTGAAGCTCTTGTATTTGGCTACATAATAGAAGATCCGGTAATAGTCATAGGGAACGCCTTGCATAGAAATATCCTCGTAATATCAAATTGATATACCTGTCATCTGAAATATATTGTTTACTTATCATTTCAATGCAAGTATAATACCTGGAGGATAAAAATACAAGAGATTTCTTAAAGGAGTGGATGTGAGTATGAACCGGGATCTGACGGTGGGAAAACCGGGAACTGTTTTATGGAAATTCTGCCTTCCGCTGTTTGGGAGCATTGTCTTCCAACAGCTCTATAACATTGCGGACAGTCTGGTGGCCGGAAAGTTCGTGGGAGAAAATGCGCTGGCCGCCGTGGGGAACAGTTATGAGATCACTTTGATCTTCATCGCCTTCGCCTTTGGCTGCAACATCGGCTGTTCCGTCATCGTCTCCCAGCTTTTCGGAGCCAAGGATTATTGCAGGATGAAGACGGCCGTACATACGGCCATGATCTCCAGCGCCGTGCTCTGCTCCGTGCTGATGACGGCAGGGATCCTGGGAAGCCGCATCCTGCTGGAGGCCATCCATACGCCGCCGGAGATCCTGGCGGATTCCCAGCTCTATCTGGATATTTATATCTGGGGGCTTCCGTTCATGTTCTTTTATAATATAGCCACGGGGATCTTTTCGGCTCTGGGAGATTCCAGGACGCCCTTCTTCTTTCTGGCGGTCTCCTCTCTCTCCAACATCGGAATGGATATCTGGTTCGTGACTTCCTTCCATATGGGAGTGGCCGGCGTAGCCTGGGCGACTTTCCTCTGCCAGGGAGTCAGCTGCGTGCTGGCCGTCCTGGTGGTGTTCCGGAGGCTGAAGAAGATCCGGCATCAGGGGAAAACCCAGCTGTTTTCCTGGCCGGTCTTTAAAAATTTTTCTCTGGTGGCCATTCCCAGTATCTTACAGCAGAGCTTCATCTCTGTGGGGAATATCCTGATCCAGAGCATCATCAACAGCTTTGGGACCGGTGTCATGGCCGGATATTCCGCGGCGGTAAAGCTGAATAATCTGGTGGTGACCTCTTTCACCACTCTGGGAAACGGGATCTCCAATTATACCGCTCAAAACCTGGGGGCCGGGAAGATGGAGCGGGTCAAACAGGGCTTTCGGGCCGGTATAAAGCTGGTCTGGTTCCTCTGCGTCCCTTTGGTCCTTCTGTATTTTCTGGGAGGCCGTTTCCTGCTGTACCTGTTTTTGGAGGATCCTACGGTCCAGGCTCTTGAGACCGGCACGCTCTTCCTTCGGATCTTATCGCCCTTTTATTTTGTGGTATCGGCCAAACTGGTGGCCGATGGGATCTTAAGGGGAGCAGAGCTCATGAAATCTTTTATGGCGGCGACTTTTACGGATCTGTTCCTCCGGGTCCTTTTGGCGGCGGTCTTCTCCCGGGCCATGGGCGCGGCAGGGATCTGGTGGGCCTGGCCGGTGGGCTGGTCCGTCTCCACAGTCCTTTCCATCTTTTTTTACAGGAGAGGACCGTGGAACCGGATCGGACAGAAAGCAGCTTAAGGAAGCAGCTTTCCGGAAGCCTGATAGATTTCATACCACTCTTCCCGGGTGAGCGGCAGGTCGGAGCCTTTGGCGGCATCCCGGATCCTGTCCGGATTCATGGAGCCTAAGATCACCTGGATATTGGCCGGATGCCTGGTGATCCATGCAACGGCGACGGCCGTATTGGTCACCTGATATTTTTCGGCCAGCCGGTCAATGACGGCATTGAGGGGACCGTAGTTCTCCCGGTCACCCAGGAAAGTATTGGAGGAGGACGAGCTGATGGGTCCGCTCACCTGGAACGGCGACCAGGCCTGGATCGTCATTTCATGGAGCCTGGAATATTCCAGTACGGAGCCGTCCTTGTCATAGCCCTGGGAAGAGTCCATATTGGCGGCAATGCCAGAGTCGATCATGGGACAATGGGAAATGCTGAGCTGGAGCTGGTTGATCTGCAGCTTAAAGGGGATGTATTTTTGGAGCAGCTCCACCTGCATGGGTCTGTGGTTGGATACGCCGAAATGGCGGACCTTCCCCTCTTCCCTCAGCTTTTCAAAGGCGGCGGCCACCTCCTGGGGCTCCATCAGCGTATCGGGCCGGTGCAGAAGGAGAAAATCCAGGTAGTCGGTATGGAGTCTTTTGAGAGAGCCGTCTACGGCTTCCAGGATGTGAGCCTTGGAAAAATCGTAGGCTCCTGTCCCGCCCTTGATGATCCCACATTTGCTCTGGACGATCATTTTCTCGCGGACGGAGGCGTCCGACAGATCCAGGACCTTTCCGAAGATCTCTTCACACTCTCCTCTCTGCCCGCTGCTCCCATAGAC
Organism: Candidatus Paralachnospira avium; assembly: GCA_904420245.1. GTDB lineage: Bacteria > Bacillota > Clostridia > Lachnospirales > Lachnospiraceae > Lientehia > Lientehia avium. Next base: position 2,478 of record CAJFUL010000014.1, on the reverse strand, counting down.
GTCGGCGTGGTCAAAATAGTTGATCCCTTCTTCCATGGCTGTGCGGATGATCTTCTCCGCTTCTTTGACAGTCTTTCCTTTCAGGCGCATACAGCCCATGACCAGGTTGGAGGTTTTTATGCCGGATGTGCCTATTTCCATATATTTCATTGCAGTTTCTCCTTTCTCCGGTGATCTTTATAAAAGTATATCATAGGAAATCAAAAAAAACCATGGATGGCGGCGGGATTCTCAAATAGAAATTGACTGAAAATCCTTATGATGGTATAGTTAGTAGGAGCTGTGGAAAGGAGGCCGCAGGGAAAAAACTGCATAGAAAAGCGCCATGTCCCTCATGGAGGGTGACGAGGTGGAGAGATGATCGAAAATTCGGCGGGTACTCTCCCGTATTTCCTGAATACGTTATGCGCAGGCAAATATGCCGGAGACGGCAAAACAAATCCGGTGCAGTCAGGATTTCTTTCAGAAGGCAGGCTTTTTTTGTCTGCCCGGACATAAGATGGAATTAAAGGAGAATCATATATATGTGTGGAATTATCGGATATACAGGGCAGATGGATGCCCTGAAGGTTTTGCTGAACGGACTGGAGCAGCTGGAATACCGCGGATATGACAGCGCCGGAATTGCCCTGCTCTCCAGCAGCAGCGACCGTCTGCTGGTCAAGAAGGCGGGCCCTGTGGCCACTCTGAAGGAGACCTGCCAGACTCTGGATGTGGAGTCTCACTGCGGGATCGGCCATACCAGATGGGCGACCCACGGCGGAGTCAACGATGTCAACGCCCATCCCCATGTGGCCGGGAAGGTTACTTTGATCCACAATGGGATCATAGAAAACTATCACAATCTCATTGAGCGGTTTGGCTTTCAGGATTCCCTGGTCTCGGAAACAGATACGGAAGTGGCCGCAAAGCTTTTTGACTACTACTACCACGGAGATCCCGTGGAAGCCATCCGGAAGACCATCCGGGAACTGACAGGCGCCTATGCCTTCTGTATCCTGTTTGAGGATATTCCGGACCAGATCTTCTGTGTGCGGAATGTGAGTCCCATGGTGGCCGCCCATATCGACGGAAGCTCTTTTGTGGCTTCGGACGTTACGGCTATTATTCCCTATACCAACCGGTATTTCGTGATCCCCGAGTATCAGATCGTGACGCTGCGCCAGGATGGGATTTCAGTGGAAGACCTGGAGGGAAATCCCAGGGAACCGGAGATGCTGGAGGTCAGCTGGAACGTGGAGGCGGCCAAGAAAAATGGTTTCCCCCATTATATGCTGAAGGAGATCCATGAGCAGCCGGAGGCTCTGCGCAATACGATCCTGCCCCGCCTGCGGGACGGTCTTCCCGATTTTGAGGAGGACGGGATTCCGGACGATCTGTTTCGGAACTGCGATAAAGTCGCCATCGTGGCCTGCGGGACGGCCATGTACGCGGGAATGGTGGGAAAAGCATTGATGGAACCGCTTTTAAAGATACCGGTCTCCGTCAATATCGCGTCTGAATACCGGTATGAGAGCCCGCTGATCGACGAACATACCCTTGTGATCGTGATCTCCCAGTCCGGAGAGACCATCGACACCCTTGCCGCTCTCCGGCTTTCCAGAAAATACGGAGCGAAGGTGCTCTCCATCGTCAACGTAAAGGGATCTACCATCGCCAGGGAAAGCGACTATGTGTTTTATACCCATGCGGGCCCTGAGATCGCCGTGGCCAGCACCAAGGCCTATATGGTGCAGCTGGCCAGCTTATATCTCATCGGCTGCCGGATGGCGATGGTCCGCGGCAATTTTGACAGAGAGGAAGCCTCTCAGTTTATCTCCAGGCTCTCCGCTTCTGTTCCGGCCGTGGAAAAGGTATTGGCGAAAAAAGACAAGATTAAGACGGCAGCTTCCCTGCTGGCCAAGGCTCAGGACGCCTTTTTCGTGGGCCGCGGCCTGGACTATGCCTTTTCTTTGGAAGGCTCCCTGAAGTTAAAGGAAATCTCTTATATCCATGCGGAGGCTTACGCCGCCGGAGAACTGAAGCACGGGACCATCGCGCTCATCGAAGAGCATACTCCCGTGATCGCCGTGGCTACCCAGGACCATATTTATGGAAAGACGCTTTCCAATGTGCGGGAAGTACGGGCCAGAGGCGCTTTCGTGATCCTGATCACCAAATGCGGCGCTGAGGTCCCGGAGGACGTCTGCGACCTCCACTTCTCCGTGCCGGTGACCTATGACCAGTTTACCGTATTCCCGGTGGCGGTGATCCTCCAGCTCTTAGCTTACTACACTTCTGATATGAAGGGGCTCAATGTGGATAAACCGAGAAATCTGGCAAAGTCCGTGACGGTAGAGTAAGACTATGGCAAGCGGAGCTTCCGCGCCTGATTCAGAATCTATCATAAGTAAGGGAGTGTCGCAAAATCATCAATAGCGGATGATTGAGCGGCACTTCCGCTCGTTACAGCTAAAAATCCGGTGTCTTCTCTGCTTT
>CAJFUL010000013.1 GCA_904420245.1 Candidatus Paralachnospira avium | reverse complement strand
CATGGTAGACTTCGTTCTGGTAACTTCTGAGAACGTAGACGAGTATCTGAAATAATCAGACAGCTACATAACAGAATAAGCGGAAATGTTGGGAGAGGCATATCTTGGGATATGCCTCTCCTTTTGCATGGATTTTACAGAAGATACAGGAAAGCATCATGGAAACCTTAAAAACCTTGTGTATAATCAGGAAGAAAACGAGAAGAAAAAGGAGAGAGCCAATTTATGAAAGGCAAAAGGTTTTTGGGCGGCCTGACGGCCGCCTGCATGCTGTTTTCCTGTCTGCCGTTTTTTCCGGCGGCCGCGGCAGGAAAAGATAACTGGAAAGAGGAGGCCGCGGATATGCGGCAGAGTATTTCCATCCATAATGAGGCAGAGACTGAGCTGACGGAGGTTCCGGTCCTGGTGGAGGTGGATGCTTCTCAGATATCGTCCCAGGATTCCATGTCCTTCTATACAGAGGAAGGAACCGATGAGCTGGCTTATGAGGTGGAAAGCTGGGATCCTGCCGGGACAGGTACTGTGTGGGTCAAAGTTCCCTCTCTGGCAGCCGGCGCGGACACGGTCATCTGGGGATATTATAACGGAGAGGCCGATCAGGATGGGGGCCGGCAGGTCTGGGATGCAAGCTATGCGTTGGTAGAGCACTTCGCGGATCTGGATTTCAGCCAGGATTCCACGGGAAGGGCCTCCGGAACCGTTACGGGAACTCTTTCGAAGGGAGAGGACCAGATGGGAGGCGCTGCGGTCTTCAACGGCAGCCAGAAGATCACATACGGCGCGCTGCTGTCGGGTGAAGCGGAATTTACCATCAGCGCGGTGATCAACTCCGATGCTCCCGGCTCCTGGGTAGGGCTTGCCGGAAGAGATAAAAACGGCGGCGTAAAGGACGGAGACGCGTATTTTCTGGGGATCAACGGAGGAAGCGGAAAATTCATCGGCCGCATGTACAACAGCTCCAAAAAGAGCTTTGAAGTGAGCGCGCCCTTTTCCCAGGGAAGCCATCTGCTGACTTTGTCCTATGACGGGGCGAAGCTGGACATTTATCTGGACGGCGCGCTGGCCCAGAGTACGGAAGCGGAGGCGGGGAGCGTACTGGCTTCTCCTGCCACGGATTTTGTGCTGGGAGCTTATTCGGACGCGGAACTGCTCAATGGATTCAGCGGCCTCTATGATGAGCTGCAGATTTCCGGACAGAGTACAGGCGCGGAGCTGGAAGCTTTCCGCTACTCCAATTATTTCGGAGATGCGGTGACGGTAAATCCGGCGGAAACCAAGGACGGGAAGATCGTCTTCACAGTCTCGGCTCCTGCCGACGGCGCTGGGTGGAGGCCGGAAACGTGGTATATTCTGGCTATGTCAGTGAGGAAGCTGTCCTTTCCTACTCGGTGGGAGGAGGAGAAGCTGTGGCTGCCGGTACAGTGCCGGCGGGCAACTATGAGATCTCAGTCCCGCTCTACGAGGTGGGCAGCCAGACCATAGAGTTCACAGCCAGGAGTACGGCGGATCCTTCTGATACCAGGAGCGTAACCGTTACGGCTCAGGTCCAGGATACGGCGGCGCCCGCGCAGCCGGAGCTTGAGGACTCTTCTGTGGACGGAGTCCAGGCGTTCGGACCGGCCACCCTTTCGGCGAAGATCAGCCAGGCGGATGAGGAGACCACTTATGTCCGTTTTTATGAGCAGGACACCATTACCCTGACGGAAGAAAACACCGTAGTGCTGGAGGGGACCACAGAGGCCAGCCTCCCCACTGCCGTACAGCCGGACGGCGGTACAGAGGCAGACGGTCTGTCCCCTGTGACGGAGGGAGAGGACCAGACGCCTTATCAGATCTACAGGATCACCTTGACGGAAGAACAGCAGGCGGCCCAGAGCTTCCGTTTCACCTGGAACGGTACCGCGGAGCGGGAGGTGACGCTCTATGTGTATGACTATGCTTCTTCCGGATGGAGGCAGGCCGGCAGCGGAAGCGGTGACGGAAGCTTTTCCATCGAGGCGGAGATTGAAAATTCCAATGTGGTGAAGGATGGACAGATCTCTCTGCTGGTGTGGAGAGGGATGAACGAAGCGCTCTCCGGCAGAGACAGCTATATCGCTTCTCCGGAAGAGTATGATTTTAATCTGATGTGGACCAGCGATACCCAATTCTATTCGGAGACGCCTTCTTATACGCCTCTGATGACGCAGCAGTTCCAATGGGTGATCGACAATTTTGACCAGCTGAAGTCTGCGATGTTCCTCCATACCGGAGATCTGGTCAACGTGGCCGGCGAGCGGGCGCAGTGGGAACGGATCGACGCCGCCTATCAAATGGTGGAGGAAGCCGGGATCCCCTACGCGGTGGTCACCGGAAACCATGACCAGCAGGGCAGCAGCGCCGAGGACAATGCCAACTATCATGAGTTCTTCCCGGCTTCCAGGCTCCAGGAAAACAATCCCTATTGGGGAGGAACTTATGGAGACAACTATTACTATCTGATGGAAGAAAGCGGCATGAAGGTGCTGATCCTGGCCATGGGCATGAGATGGGGCCAGGATGACATCGAGTGGGCCAATACGGTGCTGGAAACGTATCCGGACTATTTCGGGATCCTGATGGTCCATGATTATCTGACGGTGTCAGGGGATGTGGAGCTGGGTTCCCGGTATTCAGACGTCCAGATGCTCCATGATGAGCTGGTGGCGGCCAATGACAATATCCGCCTGATCCTCTGCGGGCACAATCATGGGGCCAATACCAATCTGGAGTATTTCGACGGCCGGCCGGTATATTCGATCCTGGCAGATTACCAGAGCCTCGCCCAGGGAGGACTGGGATACATGAGGATGCTGAAATTTGACGTGGAAAATGACTTGATCTATGTCAACACATATTCGCCTTATGAAGACAGTACCGAGTATTTCACCGATCAGCAGGAAGAGAAGGATGGGCTCTATCAGACCAATAAGGACGAGTTTGTGATCCATACGGAGCTGGGAGCTTCCACCACCAGGACTCTGGCCACTTCTTCTCTGAAGATGACGGCGGACACATCCTCTCAGATCGGCGAGACCCAGGTCCTCACCGGCCCGGGCGAAGTATCGGTCCAGTGGGATGGTCTGATCCCGGAGCAGAGCTATACATGGTTCGCGGTCCTGAGCGATGAGGCCGGAAATGAGACGAAGACAGAGACCATGAGCTTCCGCGTCTCGACAGACCGCAGCAAGCTGGAAGAGGTCCTGGAAGAGGCTGCCTCCTATACGGATCTGGACAAGTATACGGAAGAATCGGCAGAAGCGTTCCGGACGGCTCTTGAGGCGGCGAAGGCGCTTGGGCAGGATGCTTCCCAGGCAGAGATCGACAGCGCGGCCCAGGCTCTCCGGGAGGCCATCAACGGACTGGAAGAAAAAACACAGGACGGCGGAAATGGAAACGGAGATGCCGGAGACAATAACGGAGACGGCGGAAATGGCGGCAATACCGGGGGAAATAACGGAAATACCGGAGAAGATAATGGAAACACCGGGGAAGACAACGGAAATACCGGAGGCCATACAGGAGATAACAGCGGGAATACAGGAGGAAACGGCGGAAGCGGAAATACGGCGGCCGGGACCGCGCCCGAAACCGGGGACAAGGCAGAGCCTGTATTTCTGTGGATCCTGCTGGGAGGCTCTCTCCTGGCCCTCGCGGCAGCCTTTGGCTATGAGAGGAAGAAAAGCAGGTAGAAGATAAGGAATGGAAAAAGGAGGACGCCGGGGGCGGTCCTCCTTTTTCGGTAAGTGTATTGTTGTGCAATGATAGAACCCTTATTAAATGAGCTTCTGGATGGAATCGCCGATGGAGGTCAGCATCAGATACGCGCTGGTGGCTCCGGCATCCAGGATGCCCCGGCTCTTTTCGCCGTGACGGCTTGCGCGGCCGATCTTGGCGACCATGTTTTCCGTGGCCTGCCATCCGGACTTGGCGGCGGCCTTCATGTCTTCCAGAGCGTCATAGAAGCCCTTTCCTGCTTCCAGAGCGGCGTTGTAGGCGTTTCTGGCAGGATCCATGGAATCCAGCAGGCACTTGTCGCCGGGCTTTGCTCCGCCGATGTTCATGACGCCGTCCACGGCGTTGTTGATCATATCCTTGAAGACGGCGGCGTCGATGCCGTCGGCATTTTCGCAGGCCATGCTCATCTCATCGAAGAATACGCCGTAGAGAGGTCCCATGGAGCCGCCGATGTCTTCCATCAGCACCTGGCTCAGGACGCTCAGGCCCTTGGACAGATCAAAGTCTGTTCCGGCCAGCTTTTCCTCGGTGATGGTGAAGCCTTTGTTCATGTTGAGGCCGTGATCGCCGTCGCCGATCTTGCTGTCCACCTCGCAGAGGTAATCTTTGTTGGTCTGGATGGTCTTGATCAGATCCATCACGACCGCGGATCCGTCGCTGTTGGTGAAGTAAGGGCCGGAAACTTCTTTCTTGGCTCCGGGAGCGGCCTTTACATCGGCAGCTTCCTCGGCGGCCTTATGGACGACGGAAGCAGCGTGTCCCTGGAGGGTTTCCTGGGAAACTCCGTCCTTGGGGAGCTGCTTTAAGCCGACCGTATCGCAGGGCAGATCCATGCAGGCCTTCAGCTCGTCGTCCAGCTTCATCAAGGTCAGGGTAACGCCCTTCATCTCCAGGGAGGTGAAGTAATTGCCCACATAGGATTTATATACTTTGATGCCTTTTTCTCTTAAGATCTCGTCCACGCGGCCGTAGACGATGTACTGCTCCATGACGGGAGTAGCGCCCAGTCCGGACAGGAGGGTCACCACTTCATCGCCTTCCTGGAAGGGCAGGTCCGGCAGGATGATGTCCAGCATCTCCTCAGCCATTTCGTTGGCCGTGCCCAGAGGCTTGACGGCCATACCGGATTCACCGTGGTGGCCTACGCCCACTTCCATGGTGCCTTCCGCGATCTGGAAGGTGGGGACGCCGTTGGCGGGGATGGTGCAGGGCGCTGTGCCGATGCCCACGGAACGGGTGTTGTCGATGGCCTTCTGCGCGGCGGCGATGACTTCATCCAGGGTTCCGCCCATGGCAGCCTTGGCGCCGCCGACCTTCCACATGAGGATCTCACCGGCCACGCCGCGGCGCTTTTCTCTCTCGTCGGGAGAAGCGGAGGGGACGTCGTCGTTGGCTACGACAGTCTTGACGGTGATGCCCTTCTTGGCCGCGGAGCGCATGGCCATTTTGACGTTCATGTTGTCTCCCGCGTAGTTTCCGTAGAGGACGGCGACGCCTTTTCCGGAATCCGCCGCTTCGATGGCATCCTCAAAAGCCTTGGCCGAAGGGGAGGCGAAGATCTCGCCGCAGGCCACGGCGTCGCACATGTTCTTGCCTACATAACCGATGAAGGCGGGTTTGTGGCCGGAACCGCCGCCGGTGACGATGCCTACCTTTCCTTCCACAGGAGCTCCCACATATTTGTATACGCGGGGATTGGAGGTGGGGGCGACGATGTCGGAGTTGGCGGCTGCAAAGCCCTTTAACATATCTTCCACGACGTAGTCGGGATTGTTGATGATCATATTCATGGAAAAAACTCCTTTTGGTAAATGGTATTGGTTATTTGCGGTAAGATGCTTCTACTTCCATAATGCGCTCCACCTTGGGCGTGCTCCCGCCGCCGGCGAAATCGCATTTCAGCCAGATGTCCACCAGATATTTGGCCAGCTCCACGCCGATGACGCGCTCGCCCATGCACATGATCTGGCAGTTGTTGCTCTTCCTGGAGCGCTCCGTGGAGAAGGGGTCATGGCAGACGGCGGCACGGATGCCGGGAACCTTGTTGGCGGTGATGCACATACCGATGCCGGTGCCGCATACCAGGATCCCTCTGTCATATTCGCCTCTGGCAACGGCCTCGGCAGTTTTCTGGGCCACGTCGGGATAGAGGACCACCTCGCCGGCATCGGCGCCGAAATCGGTGTATTCCACGTCTTCTTTGGTGTCCAGATGTTTCATGATGGCTACTTTCAGTGCGTAAGCGGCCTCGTCACAGCCGATTGCAATTTTCATGGTATTTTCCTCTCTCTTTAAAAGGGCCCGCAGAGGCCGTTTGGGAGCTCTGCGGGCCATGGACATTCCTTACATTTCAGCAGCGATGGCTTTTAAGTTGGCCAGGCCGTCGCGGGCCAGGTCTTCGCCGGTGGGAGCAAGCTTGCGCCAGATCGCGCAGTTGCCGGCCAGCTCTTCAAAGTTGGGATCGAAGGATTCGATGACCATGGGGCCGTCATATCCGATGTCATGGACAGCCTGGAAGAATTCCCTGAAGGGAACATGTCCCGTTCCGGGAACGCCGCGGTTGCTCTCGTTTACATGGATGTAGCCCAGATATTCTTTTCCGCAGGTCTTTACGGCTTCGTCGAACTTGGCTTCCTCGATATTCATATGGAAGCAGTCCAGATGGACCTTGATGTTGTCGCCGCCTACGGCCTTGCAGAACTTCACGGCATCCTCCGCCACATTGAGGATATGGGTCTCGAAGCGGTTTACGCACTCTACGCAGATGGTGACGTTTCCGGTCTCTTTGGCATACGCCACATTTTCCTTCATGCACTCCACTGCCCAGTTCCACTCATCCTCGGTGCGGGGCTTCTTGGTGATGTATCCCCAGCCTGCGTAGTTGACGCCGCCCAGGATGGGAGCGCCCAGGTAATTGCAGATGTCGATGCACTTCTTCATGGCTGCCACGGAAGCTTTGCGGATCTCGGGATCCGGGGAGACCGGGTTGGTCTCTGCCGTCAGCGTGGTGGTGCATACGCAGTCGATGCCGACTCTGTCCAGTTCCTTCTTTACGGCTTCCATGGGGAAGGTGAAGGGATTGGAGATGGCGAAGTCGATGACTTCAAAGCCCATTTCCTTGGCCTTGGGGATGATCCAGAGATCTTTTTCACTGAAGCTCTCGGCCCAGATGAAGCTGTCTACGCCAAATTTAAAATACATAGTCTTGTCCTCCTGATGATGGAAAATCCTTACACGGTTTCAGGTACTTCAGGGTTGTTGTTGGCAAAGTTCTGAAGGATGACCAGGGGCTCGTAGCTGCTGCCGTTTACGATCTTAACGCCCTTCTTGGCCGCTGCTTCGGATACGAAGAATTCGTCGGCGGTCAGGTCTTCATAGCGGACCAGCTCGGGAGCCTGGCACTCGAACTTGCCGAAGGTGCCGTGTCCCTGGGACACGAGAGCGCAGTAGCAGGCGGAATCCTTCAGCTCGTAGCTCTGGCCGGGAAGGATGGTGACTTCCTTGGCTGCCACCCACTCATTGGCGTATGCCACCCATTTCTCAACGGCGGCGTCGGATTCGAAACGGACCTTAGGAGCGCGGAAGTAAGTCTCCTTGTAGTCGGGACGTGTGCTCTCTTCCCAGTCGATCTGATTGAAGATGGCTTCCAGATCGTCCTTCTCCTCCTCGGGAGCGCAGTCGGTCAGCAGGTTGTGAGGGTTCACCTCGCCCATGGTCACGTTCTCCATGATGGTGTTCACATCGCTGTTCCACTGGGGCTCGTAGGTCACCAGGGAAGCGGGAGCATGGATCACGCCGGCGGGGGTATACCAGCCGGTGCCCAGCTGGATCCTGTAAGCGCGGGACAGCTCGGTGATGCGGTTGTCCTTGATATCGTAATTCCTCAGGCACTCCATGACCTCTTCCTTGGTGGTGGAAGGATCAAAGCCGAAGTAGGTCAGCGGGAAGCGGCCCAGATAAGAGCAGTTGTACTGAGGCGGGAAATAATAAGCCTCGGGCTTTCCGTGCATGCCGATCTTGTTGGCCTTCTCCTCGGTCAGATGGAGATGGTGGAACAGGGGCTTGTCATAGTCGTACAGCTTGGCAAAGGTGGGCCATGTGCCGTACTTGTCCATCAGGACGTCGCCGATCAGATCGGCGCCCAGCTCGTCCACAAAATCCTTGAACAGTTCTTTGCTCTTGGAAGCCCGGTCCACCAGGACATAGCTCATGCCCTCGGTCTCGCCGGTCTTGGGGCCGTTTAAGGCCTTGGCCAGGGAACCAAGCCATCTTTCGCAGATGCCGCCGCGGTCCATGCCCAGTGCATAGTAATCGTCGGGATGGAGCCTCAGCCTGCGGCCGGGCTCATTGAAGCCGCGGGGGACCCAGGTGGGGGTCAGCTGCAAGATGCCTTCCCCGTCGTTGAACACTTTACGGATTGTTTCTTTTGACACAACAATACGCCTCCTTAATTAAAATATGTATAGTGGTTTCATCATTGCCATGCAAAACAGGAACTGTGCAATATGACAAGTCATCCCAGTTACCTGCTTATAGATTACACGGTAAAAAGGAAAATGTCAAGAGAAAACGGTCATTTTTCACATGAAAATGAAAATGAATTTGTGCATTATTACTAATTCTTGTAAGCGGGGGGAGGGGGAAACTATGTAAATAATGTTGAAATCCTAAAATCTATGAAAAAACCATAAAATCATTGCTTTTTTACCGGTGATGATGATAAAATAAATAAGTGCGCACATCTGTTCCAGAAACCGGGATGTGCGGAAAGGCGGATCTATTTGGAAGAGGAAAAGAAACCATTGGAGGAAAACATAACAGACGAGACCGAAGCTCCCGGACAGGAGCCTCCAGTTTCCGAGGAGGAGCCCAAGAAGCGAAAGGGGCTTTTCGGCGGCAGGAAGCGGGAGCGCAATGACAAGACGGTGCTGGGCTTATATACAGTGGCGGCAGTCTATCTGCTGTATGTGGCCTTCGTGACGGGAGATGAGCTGATCAGCGGCAAGATCCCGGCCGGCCGGGACTTTGTCATCAGCACGATCTTTACCATCGTGTTCGGCGGAACGGCCATCTGGCTTCTCTTTACCTGCTGGAAGTTAAAGAAGGTCATCAAGCAGCGGGAAGAGATCGAGGCGGCGGAAGCGGCCGAGGCCGCCGGGGAGTCTGCCCAGGAGGGCGGGGCTTCTGAGCCTCCGGCCAAGAAGGGCGGCCTTTTGAAAGGACTGTTCACCGCGCAGAAGCCGGAAGCGCCTTCTGTGGCTTCCAGGGCCTTTGTCTACCAGAATCCGGCTGACGAGGAAGAGGACGGCAGCGAGCCGGAAGAGGACGGTGCCGGAGAAGAGACGGGCGGCGCGGAGCAGGAGGACAGTCTCCGGGAAGAGGACGGAGAGTCTTCTCCCCAGGAGGAAGAGGATGGCAGGGAATCCTGAAAACCCTTGTCAACCGCGGGAAACTATGGTACGATAAGAGCGATTTCCGGGCATATGGAAATGCTGTTGATGAGGGATCGGTCTGTCCCGGAATATACAATATATATTGTATGTTCCGGGATTTTTGTTCTATAAGAAACCTATAGAGCAAAAATATTCCGTGGGATCCTTTTTATTTCGCGGGAAAGTATGGAACAAAACGCTCCGGGGGAACGCGCTGCGGCAGAGAGAAATCCTGCCGCTTATGCGGCCCGCCGCAGACGGAGGATCCTGCGCGGCAGGATCCTTTTTGAGATATTTGCCCATGGAGAACATACTCTGCGGGGGGCGGCATCCGCATAAAAGAGAGATGTTGTCTGGCGAGGATACCGCCCGGAAGATGCGCGTTTTTTGCGGAGGACCGCGCCGCAGTACAGGAAGAGGCTTTCCGCGCCGCGGGCGGGGAGCGCAGGGAACCGGCCGGATTCGTCCCGGCGGGATCCAGAGAGGAGCAGATATGGCGAAAAATGTGATCACAGATGAAGTAATCGAATATGTGGGGATATTGGCCAAGCTGGAGCTCTCCGACGAGGAGAAGGAGAGGGCCAAGGAAGACATGGCCAATATGCTGGATTATATCGATATGCTGGGAGAGCTGGATACCTCCCAGGTGGAGCCCATGTCCCATGTGTTCCCGGTATCCAATGTGTTCCGGGAGGATACAGTGGAAAACGGAGACGACAGAGAAGCTATGCTGGCCAATGCGCCGGAGCAGAAGGACGGCTGTTATAAAGTGCCCAGGACTTTTGACTAGGCGGTAAAGGAGGAAATATGGAAAACCTGATGAGTTTGACAGCCACAGAGCTGGGAAAGAAGATAAAGGCCGGCGAGGTTTCCGTGCGGGAGGCCGCGGAGGCTTCTCTCAAGGCCATTGAAGAGCGGGAAGAGAAGATCCGCAGCTTTGTGACGGTGGCGGACCGGGAAGCTGTCCTTAAAAGGGCCGGCCAGGTGCAGAAGCTTCTGGAGGACGGCAGCCTTACGAGCCCTCTGGCAGGAGTGCCTGTGGCCATCAAGGACAATATGTGCACCAGGGGACTTCGGACCACCTGCAGCTCCAGGATCCTGGAGAACTTTGTGCCGCCCTATACGGCGGAGGCGGTGGCCAATCTGGAAAGGGCCGGCGCCGTCATCATCGGCAAGGCCAATATGGATGAGTTTGCCATGGGGAGCACCACGGAGACTTCCTATTTCGGCGTGACGAAAAATCCCTGGAATCTGGAGCATGTCCCCGGAGGCTCTTCGGGCGGGTCCTGCGCCGCGGTGGCGGCGGAGGAGTGCTCCTATGCCCTGGGCTCCGATACAGGCGGTTCCATCCGCCAGCCCAGCTCCTTCTGCGGCGTGACCGGCATCAAGCCCACTTACGGCACGGTTTCCCGGTACGGGCTCATCGCCTATGGCTCTTCCCTGGACCAGATCGGGCCTGTGGCCAAGGACGTGACGGACTGCGCGGCCATACTGGAAGTGATCGCTTCCCATGACAGGAAGGACAGCACCAGCGTGGCCAGAGAGGACTATCGGTTCACGGAAGCCCTTGTGGACGATGTGAAGGGGATGAAGATCGGGATCCCCAGGGATTATTTCGGAGAAGGCCTGGATCCGGAGGTGAAGGCGGCAGTCCTGAAGGCGGCGGCAGTTTTGGAGGAGAAGGGCGCTATCCTGGAGGAATTTGACCTGAGCCTGGTGGAATACGCCATCCCGGCCTACTATGTCATCGCCTCGGCAGAGGCCAGCTCCAACCTGGCCAGGTTCGACGGCGTGAAGTACGGCTACCGCGCGGAAGACGCGGAGGGGCTCCATCAGATGTATAAGAAGACCAGGTCGGAGGGCTTCGGACAGGAAGTGAAACGCAGGATCATGCTGGGCTCCTTCGTCCTCAGCAGCGGCTACTACGATGCGTATTATCTGAAGGCGCTCCGGACCAAGGCGCTGATCAAGCAGGCTTTTGACAGAGCCTTTGAAAAATATGACCTGATCCTGGGACCGGCGGCGCCCACGACGGCGCCCAGGCTGGGAGAGAGCCTGAAGGACCCCATCAAGATGTATCTGGGCGATATCTATACCATCTCGGTGAATCTGGCGGGCCTTCCCGGCATTTCCGTGCCCTGCGGACAGGACGGAAAGGGGCTGCCCATCGGATTCCAGTTGATCGGCGACTGCTTCCAGGAGAAGAAGCTTTTCCGGGCGGCCTATGCCTATGAACAGACCAGAAAATATGAGAGGTGCCCGCTGGCACAGAAAGGAGCTTTGGGAGATGAGTAAACAGTACGAGACCGTCATTGGCCTGGAGGTCCATGTGGAGCTGGCGACCAAGACCAAGATCTTCTGCTCCTGCAGCACCCAGTTCGGCGGAGAGCCCAATACCCATACTTGTCCGGTCTGCACCGGCATGCCCGGCTCCCTGCCTGTCCTCAATAAGCAGGTGGTGGAATATGCCGCGGCTGTGGGGCTGGCCACCGGCTGCACCATCACGCAGTACTGTAAGTTTGACCGGAAGAACTATTTCTATCCGGATAATCCGCAGAACTATCAGATCTCCCAGCTGTATCTGCCCATCTGCCGGGACGGCGGCATCGAGATCGAGACGGAGAATGGAAAGAAGACCGTCGGCATCCATGAGATCCATATGGAGGAGGATGCGGGAAAGCTGATCCATGATGAATGGGACGACAGCAGCCTGGTGGATTATAACCGCAGCGGCGTGCCGCTCATCGAGATCGTGTCCGAGCCGGATATGCGCTCCGCCGAGGAGGTCATCGCCTATCTGGAGAAGCTGAGGCTCATCATCCAGTATCTGGGAGCTTCCGACTGCAAGCTCCAGGAGGGCTCCATGCGGGCCGACGTGAACCTGTCGGTGCGGGAAGTGGGGGCGGAAGCCTTCGGCACCAGGACAGAGATGAAAAACCTGAACTCCTTCCGGGCCATTGCCAGAGCCATTGAAGGAGAGAAGAACCGCCAGATCGACATCCTGGAGGCCGGCGGCCAGGTGGTCCAGGAGACCAGGCGCTGGGACGACAACAAGGAGTGTTCCTATGCCATGCGTTCCAAGGAGGACGCCCAGGACTACCGGTATTTTCCGGAGCCGGATCTGGTGCCTGTGATCATCAGCGACCAGTGGCTGGAGGAGATCCGCTCCAGGCAGCCGGAGTTCCGGGATGAAAAGCGGGCGCGGTATAAAGAAGAGTATGGGATCCCCCAGTATGACATCGACATCATCACTTCGGAAAAGAAGCTGGCGGATCTGTTTGAGGAGACCATCGCCCTGGGCTGCAGGCCCAAGGAAGTGTCCAACTGGCTGATGGTGGAGACCATGAGGCTCTTAAAGGAGCAGGATATGGACGCGGCGGACATCCGGTTCAGCCCGGCCCATCTGGCGGCCCTCATCGGGCTGGTGGAGCAGGGGAAGATCAACCGCACCGTGGCCAAGGAAGTCTTCGAGGTGATGTTTGAACAGGATGTGGACCCTGTTTCCTATGTGGAGGAGAAGGGGCTGTCCATGGTCCAGGACGAGGGGGCGCTCCGGAGCACCATCGAGGAGATCGTGAAGAACAATCCTCAGTCGGTGGAGGACTACAGGAGCGGCAAGAAGAAGGCCATGGGATTTTTGGTGGGCCAGACCATGAAGGCCATGAAGGGAAAGGCCGATCCCGCGCTGGTCAACAAGATCCTCTTGGAGATCCTGGGATAAAAGGCCGGAGGGGAGATTCGTATGTGGAAAATGCCTTTTTTTACGACAGACTTTTATCATGCGGCCAACTGGTTCCTGCTCTACAGCATGCTGGGATGGCTGGTGGAATCCATCTATATGTCGTTCTGCAATAAGCGGCTGACCAACCGGGGATTTGTGCGGGGACCCATCTGCCCCATCTACGGGGTGGGATTTTTGGGTGCGTATTTCCTCTTTAAGCCCATTTCCCATAACTGGCTTCTGCTGTATGTGGTGGGCTGCATATCGGCCACGGCCCTGGAATTCGTGGTGGCCAAGGTGATGATGAAGACCCTGGGGGCCGTATGGTGGGATTACAAGGATAAGCCCTTCAATTACCAGGGCATCCTGTGTCTGGAGAGCACCCTGGCATGGGGGCTCTACGCCATCTGCCTCTTCGCCTTTGTCCACGACGGCATCTCCTGGGTGGCGGGCAGCTACAGCAGGACCTTCGGGAAGATCCTGGTGACGGCCGCGGCGGTCTACTATATCTGTGATTTTGTGTACTGCGTCATGAGGGCGAAGCGGAACGAGGGCCTGGACCGGGATGGGATCCTGACCAAGTGACGGCCGTCAGCTGAGCATCCCGCCTATGAGTCCGGCTCCCGCGCAGACAGCCAGGGAGATCAGGATGCCGGGGAGGCCGGAGTGGATCCCCTGGTTCAGCAGAAGGGAGAGCGCCAGAAGCACCGCGAAATACAGGACGCCGGACAGCCCTCCCCACAGGAAGCGGCGGATGCGGATCTGCTTTCCCGTAAGGAAGCCTCCCGCCAGGCAGGCAAGGCCGTAGACGATATAGACGCCGGCCTGTATCTGGTTTTTGGAAAGCCGCAGCTTGTAGAGCAGGAAGGATAAGGCCAGCAGCAGGATGCCGGACAGCACAAAGGAGACAAACAGGGAGCGAATCAGGGACAGGGGCTTGTTTTTTGCGGGCAAAGCCATGGAACTACCTTCTTTCAGAATCGCATCATCTTGGTTAAGACAAGATATGAAAGAATATTTGGAAAAAGACCTTTTCTTGAAGGGAAATCTGTGATATAATATCCAGACGATTGAGACGGGCGCGGCCTGTCTGCGAGATTCCCCCCGACGGGGGGCAGGATAGGAGGATGAGAGAGAGTGAAACGAGTAAAGACATTAACTTCCAGCACATTGAAGGAGTCCATGAAGAAGGGCGGCTGCGGCGAGTGCCAGACATCCTGCCAGTCTGCGTGCAAGACATCCTGTACAGTAGGAAACCAGTCCTGCGAGAATCGTAAATAAGAGTCAGGAAAGGGCGGATCCCGCCCTGCGCTCCCTCCGCCGCAGGCGGCAGGGAGCATAATAAGACGTGTGAAAAGGACACTTCGTACTCGTACTGCGGAGTGTCTTTTACTGTGAGGACTGCCGGATCGCGGCGGGAAGACAGATACAGGAGAGAGGAGCGTTAAGGTGATCCATCAATTCAAGAACAATGGATACAATATTGTAATGGATGTGTGCAGCGGCGCCGTCCATGTGGTGGACGACGTGGTTTACGATGTGGTTTCCGTTTATGATAAGGAGGGCCGGGACCGTGTTCTCGAGAGCCTTTCCGGAAAGTATCCGGAGGAGAGCCTGAGGGAGGCTCTGGAGGAGACGGAGCAGCTTAAGGAAGAGGGCCTGTTATTTACCGAGGATACTTATCGGGATTATATCGTAGATTTCAAGAGCAGGAAGACGGTGGTCAAGGCTCTGTGCCTCCATGTGGCCCATGACTGCAATCTGGGATGTAAATACTGCTTTGCCGAGGAAGGCGAGTATCATGGACGCAGGGCCATCATGAGCTACGAGGTGGGAAAAAAGGCTCTGGATTTCCTCATTGAAAACTCCGGGAACAGAAGGAATCTGGAAGTGGATTTCTTTGGCGGCGAGCCTCTCATGAACTGGGAAGTGGTCAAGGAGCTGGTGGCCTACGGCCGTTCCAGAGAGAAAGAGACGGGGAAAAATTTCCGCTTTACCCTGACCACCAACGGGATGCTGATGACCGACGAGGTCATCGATTTCCTGAACCGGGAAATGGCCAATGTGGTCCTCAGCATCGACGGCCGCAAGGAGGTCAACGACCGGATGCGTCCCACCAGGAACGGAAAAGGTTCCAGCTACGACATCATCATGCCCAAGTTTAAGAAATTCGCCAAGGCCAGAGGGGATAAGAGCTACTATATCCGGGGGACCTTTACCAGATACAATCTGGATTTTGCCGAGGATGTGCTCCATTTTGCCGACGAAGGGTTTGACGAGATCTCCGTGGAGCCTGTGGTGGCCGCTCCGGAGGAGGATTACGCCATCCGGAAAGAGGATCTTCCTCAGATCCTCGCGGAGTATGACAGGCTGGCCAAGGAGTATGTGAAGCGGAAAAAGGAGGGGCGGGGTTTCACGTTCTTCCATTTCATGATCGACTTGAGCCAGGGTCCCTGCGTGGCCAAGCGGCTTTCCGGCTGCGGCTCCGGCACCGAGTATCTGGCTGTGACTCCCTGGGGAGATCTCTATCCCTGTCATCAGTTCGTGGGCCAGGAGGAGTTCCTCTTGGGCAATGTGGACGACGGGATCACCAATACGGCTGTCCGGGATGAGTTCAAAGCCTGCAACGTCTATGCCAAAGAAGCCTGCCGGGACTGCTTTGCCCGGTTCTATTGCAGCGGCGGCTGCGCGGCCAACGCCTGGAACTTTTCCGGTTCCATCACGGGGGCCTATGACATTGGCTGTGAGATGCAGAAAAAGAGGATCGAGTGCGCCCTGATGATCCAGGCCGCTCTCAGTGACGGCGAGAGCCAGGCGGCGGGGAGCGGAGAATGAAATATCAGATCTTGACCAAGGACGGACGGGCCAAGAGGGCCAGGTTTGAGACGGTCCACGGTACGGTGGAGACCCCTCTTTTCATGAACGTGGGGACTGCGGCCGCCATCAAGGGAGCGGTGGCCACTTCGGATCTGGAGCAGATCGGCACCCAGATCGAGCTTTCCAATACCTATCATCTCCATGTGCGCCCCGGCGACCAGGTGGTGAAGGCGCTGGGCGGCATCCGGAAATTCATGTCCTGGGAAAAACCGGTTCTGACGGATTCCGGCGGCTTTCAGGTCTTTTCCCTGGCGGGCCTCAGGAAGATCAAGGAAGAGGGCGTCTATTTCAACTCCCATGTGGACGGACGGAAGATCTTCATGGGCCCCGAGGAGAGCATGCGGATCCAGTCCAATCTGGCCTCCACCATCGCCATGGCCTTCGACGAATGTGCGCCGGCCAAGGCGGAGCGGGACTATATCGAACATTCCGTGGCCAGGACCACCAGATGGCTGGCCAGGTGCAAGGCGGAGATGGAGCGGTTGAACAGTCTTCCGGATACGCTGAATCCCCATCAGCTCCTCTTCGGGATCAACCAGGGCGGCGTGCTGGAGGATGTGAGGATCGCCCATGCCCATGCCATTTCCCAGCTTGATCTGGACGGCTATGCCATCGGCGGTCTGGCTGTGGGAGAGAGCCATGAGGAGATGTACAGGATCCTGGATGTGACGGTCCCTCACCTGCCGGAGGATAAGCCTACCTACTTGATGGGAGTGGGGACTCCCGCCAATATCCTGGAGGCGGTGGAGCGGGGCGTGGATTTCTTTGACTGCGTATACCCCAGCCGCAATGGACGCCACGGCCATGTATACACCAATCACGGGAAGCTGAATCTGTTCAACGCCAAGTATGAACTGGATGAACGGCCCATCGAGGAGGGCTGCGGCTGCCCCGCCTGCAGGCGCTACAGCAGGGCTTATATCCGCCATCTTTTGAAAGCCAAAGAAATGCTGGGGATGCGTTTTTGCGTCTTGCATAATCTGTATTTTTATAATACAATGATGAGTGAAATACGGGAAGCCATTGAAAATCATTGCTTTACCCAGTATAAATCAGAAAAACTGGCGCGCATGCAGAGCGCCGGAGCAGAAAAAGGAGAATGAACATGAATTTATTGACAGCCAGCGGAGCGGGCGGCGTAGGATTTTGGATCATTTATATCGTAGTGATCATCGCGTTCATGTATTTCATCGCGATCCGTCCTCAGAAGAAGCAGCAGAAGCAGCTCCAGTCTCTGATCAACAGCCTGGAAGTGGGCGACAGCGTGGAGACCACCAGCGGCTTTTACGGCGTGATCATCGATATTACCGACGATATGGTGATCGTAGAGTTCGGCGGGAATAAGAACTGCCGGATCCCCATGGTCAAGACTGCCATCACCAGGGTGGAGAAGGCCGACGAGGGAGAGAGCAAATAAATAATAGTTGACGGATCTTGAAAAGTATGTTATATTCTTAACATAAAAAGTCATAAGGCTTCAGCCGCTGACGGATACGTGAGTCACACGGTGCAGCTGGAGTCCATAAGAGCCGACCGTCTGGGCAGCATTTGTAGGATACGAATGCTGCCCTTTTTGTCGGAAAAGCCGGGGCGGAAACCGCCGGCGGCCGGTCCATTCTATTCAAGGGGAAAGAAGGTATATGGTATGAAAGAACAAAATGGGGACAACAGCAAGAATATCCTTCGGATGCTTTTCGGGTTTTCCGCGGCTCTGATCATCGGGGCCCTGTGCGCGGGAGATTACGGAAACCTGATCCCGGGCCTTGTGACCATCTGTACGAGGCCGGCCCAGTTCACCATGGACTATTTTGTCCTGGGAGGCCTGGGGAGCGCGTTCTTAAACGCGGGCCTGGTGGGACTCATCTGCTGCGGCCTGCTGTATTTCAGCAAGGCAAAGTGCACCGGCCTGACGGTGGCGGCCTTCTGGCTCAACGTTGGATTCGCCACCTTCGGCATGAATCCCGTCAACATGTGGCCCTTCTTCATCGGCGTATGGATCTATTCCAGGATCAAGAAGGTGACCTTTGGCAGCGTGGCCAATCTGGCCCTGTTTTCCACAGCTCTGGCGCCCTTTGCCAGTGAGCTGATGTTCCGTTATCCGGCTGCGGAGACCACAGGCTTTTCCTTCATCGGCCTCATCGGCGCGGTGATCCTGGGGATCGTGGTGGGCCTGGTGATGCCTGCCCTCTGCGCCCATTCTCCCAATTTCCATAAAGGATACGATCTCTACAACGCCGGCCCTGCCGCCGGGTTCCTGGCCTTTTTGATCTTCTGTATCCTGTATAAATCATCAGGAGTGCCCCAGCCGGAGAATACCAAGCTGGGCGACGGCTATCAGCTCTTTGTCAGCGTCTTCTTCCTGATCGTCTTCATCCTCTGCCTGGCGGCGGCTTACTTCATGGATAAAGACTGCTTCAAGAATTATAAGGCTCTTTGGAAGAGCGACGGGTACAAGACAGATTACACGGAAGCCTTCGGGATGCCGGTGACTCTGGTAAACGTAGGCGTCTATGGCCTGTTCATCCTGCTCTACTACAATCTGGTCCACGGCATGACCATGGTGGACGGCAGTCTGGTGTTCACCGGGGCCAAGTTCACCGGAGCCACCATGGGGGCCATCATGTGCATGATGGCGTTCAGCGCCCACGGCGCGCAGCCCAGGACGGTGTTCCCCATCATGGTGGGATATGCGGTGGCCTCCCTCCTGCCCTTTTTCATGTATGTAGGCGGGATCGCGCCGGAGCAGAGCTGGACCCTGACTACACAGGGGATCCTGGTGGGCCTGTGCTTTGCCAGCGGTCTTGCTCCCGTGGCCGGAAAGTTCGGATTCTTCGCCGGAGTGCTGGCGGGAGCGGTGCACGCCATCCTGGTCACCACGGTGCCGCAGCTCCACGGCGGCTTCTGTCTCTACAACGGAGGCTTTACGGCCGGTATCGTATGCTTCCTGGTGGTGCCGGTGCTGGAGTGCTTCCGGAAGGCCAAGAAGGAAGAAGCAAAAGAATAAAGGATAGGAGGATCCCCCTGCTCGTGCAGGGGGGTTCAGACTGTCAAAAAGTCAGCGAAAGCTGGCTTTTTTTGATATACGGATATCAGAGGTGAGGCGTATGCTGGTAAAAGAACGATCAGAGTGGAATACATTAGAAATGGTGAGCCTGGACGAACTTGCCCCTCAAGATCACCTTTTACGAAGAATCGACCGTACGGTTGACTTTACCCATATCTATGACTTTGTAGAAGATCTTTACTGTGCCGACAATGGCCGTCCCAGTGTGGATCCGGTTGTCCTGTTTAAGATAGTATTGATCCAGCATCTCTATGGGATCCCGTCTTTGCGGCGTACGGTGGAGGAGATCCGCATGAACCTTGCTTGCCGCTGGTTTTTAGGATACCGCCTGGATGAGCCGGTCCCCCGCTTCGCGACCGTCAGCTATAACTTCCGGCATCGCTTTACGGAAGATACCATAGAGAAGGTTTTCACATGGATCCTCCATGAGGCTCAGAAAAGCGGATACCTATCCCCGGAAGTGCTCTTCCTGGATGGTACGCATATCAAAGCGAACGCTAATCTCAACAAAAAAGTGAAAAAAGCGATCCCTGCGGCTGCCAGGACCTATGAAAAACAGTTGATGGAAGAGATCAATGAAGACAGAAAAGCGCATGGGAAGAAGCCGTTTGACGGCGGTTTCGGCAGCGGGACAGGAAAGTCAAAAGAGATCACGGTATCCACAACCGATCCGGAGAGCGGGAATACAAAAGCCTGAGTTATCAATGCGAGAAATGTCCGACCAGGAATCTGTGTACAGAAAGCGAGAGCTGTCAAAAGGTAGTGACGCGTCATATCTGGGCGGATTATATCGACCAGGCAGAGGATATCCGTCATTCTCCGGAGGAAAAAGAAAGCTATAAATTACGCTCTCAAACGATTGAGCGGGTATTTGCGGATGCGAAAGAGAAATATGGGATGAGGGATACGCCGTACCGGGACTTAAAACGGGTGAGTATGTGGGTACGGCTTAAATTTGCTGCCATGAATCTAAAGAAGCTGGCGATGTGGAGATGGAAAAAGGATCATTTTCCACTGAGAAAATACAAAAACAATATCGTACAGAAAAAGAACCTCTATCCTGCCATGGCTTAATAGGGGTTCTTTGACAGACTGGATCCCCCTGCTCGTGCAGGGGGATTTTTTTGTTTCTTTGAAACCCATGAAGCAAGACATTTAGGGGGGGAGCGCTGCGGCGGAGCGGAATCTTGCAGCCGCCGGATGATCTCCTGTTCCTTCATATATACCGCCCCCTCCCGGATGTATGGTTTCCTGCGTTCTATATTTATTATACACGGGAAAGCGGGAAAACCCATGGATTTTTTGTATCGGGTATTGACAATGAACCGTTCATATTGTATATATTATATATATACAATATTGTAGACCCATGGGAGAAAGATACATGAACATTTACATCAGCAACGCAAGCGGGGACCCGATCTATCAACAGATCGCGGACCAGATCAAAGCGCAGATCCTGGCCGGGGATCTGAAGGAGGGAGACCCGCTCCCATCCATGAGGCTCCTGGCCAAGGAACTGCGCATCAGTGTGATCACGACCAAGCGGGCTTATGAGGAGCTGGAGCGGGAAGGCTTTCTGGTCTCCTATACCGGGAAGGGCAGCTTTGTGGCGGCCCCCAACCGGGAGCTGATCCGGGAGCAGAAGCGCCGGGCCGTGGAGGAATACCTGGAACTGGCGGTGAAGGAAGCACGTTCCTGCGGCCTGGGATTTTCAGAGCTTTCAGAGATGCTTGGCCTATTGATGGAGGAAGAATAGGATGGATGCAATGAGGCTTGAACACGTATCCAAGCGATACGGGGATTTTTTGCTGGACGATGTGAGCATAACCCTGCCGAAGGGCTGTATCATGGGATTTATCGGAGAAAACGGCGCGGGGAAGACCACCACCATCAAACTGATCCTGGATATGGTGAAGCGGGACGGCGGGACCATCGAAGTACTGGGACAGGAGTGCTCCGGAAAGGGGCGGAAGGTCCTGGAGCATGTGGGCGTCGTGCTGGACTCTGCCGGTTTTTCGGCGGATATGACAGGAAATGAAGTGGGAAAGGCTCTGTCCGGCGTCTACAGGACCTGGGACAGGAAAAAGTTTTCCAGGCTCCTGTCCGATTATCATGTGGACGGAAGGAAACGGATCAAGGAATACTCAAAGGGCATGAAGATGAAGCTCTGCCTGGCGGCGGCCCTGGCCCATGACAGCAGGCTCCTGATCCTGGACGAGGCCATGAGCGCTCTGGATCCGGTGGCCAGGGAGGAGATCCTGGAGGCCTTCCAGGATTTTATCCTGGATGAGGACCACAGCATTTTCCTGTCGTCCCATATCATCAGCGATCTGGAAAAGATCAGCGATTATATCACTTTTATCCACAGAGGAAGGATCCTGTTTTCCGAGGAGAAGGACCGGCTTTTGGAAACATACGGGATCTTCCACGGAGACAGGAGGAGCTTCCTGGAGCTGCCGGAGGGGGCGGCCGCGGGGAAGAGGGAGACGGCTTTCGGCGTGGATGCGCTGGTCCGCCGTGATCTGGTCCCGGCGGGCGCCAGGCTGGATGCGCCGTCTCTGGAGGACATTATGGTTTATTTCAGCAGGGAGGACAGATTATGAGAGGACTTTTGCAGAATGAATTTTATTCTATGAAGAGGGTGATCCTCCTGTACGCCGCGGTCTTGGCGATCTACTATATCCTGGGCGTCTTCGGCAGCGGGCTTTTGGGGATCCAGCTTTTTGCGGAATTTTTCAGCGCCATGCTGGTCATCTATTCGTTTTCCTATGGTGAGAAGAGCGGATGGAATGTCTATGTCAACGCGCTTCCCGTGACGAAGGGGCAGATCGTAGGGAGCAAATATCTCTTTTCTCTGGCGGCGGTGTCCGTCACGGCCCTGTGCGGGCTCCTGCTCCAGGTCGGCTCCAACATCCGGCAGGGAAGCGCTCCGGCAGACGGGATCTGGATCTCGTTTCTGATGCTGGCGGGAGCCGCCGCCTTTTTATCCCTGGTGCTCCCGGTGCTGTTCTGGATGGGAGCCGAGAAGGGGAGGATCCTTCTGATCCTGATCTTTCTGATCCCCTTTGCCACGGCGCTGGCAGTTGAGAAGCTGGGCATCACCCTGGAGCTTCCGGCGGGCAGGCTGGAGGACCTGGCGCTTCCCGCCTGCGTAGCGGCCGCTGTGCTGATGGCGGTCTCCTATAGGATCTCGACAGTGATATATGATCGTAAAGAATTTTAATAAACTTACAAAGATTTGTAAAAAAGATTAATATATTTAGGATTGACAGTCATAGCTCTCAGTATTAATATGAGGATACCAAACCTCTGACAGATAAGGGGAGGGGCTATGCCGGCCGGCATGGAGGAACATGCCAAGGATTTGCAAAAGACTAGATGACGAGGTAAAGGATTATGATTCAACTGGAGCATGTGTCAAAGGTGTACAGCGGAGTCCACAAAGCCGTGGACGACTGCTCGTTTACGGTGGAAGACGGGAAGATCACCGGTTTCATCGGCCCCAACGGGGCGGGGAAGACGACGACCCTCAAGATGATCACCGGGATCCTGGAAGCGACGGAAGGAAGGATCCTCCTGGACGGGGCGGACATCAAGGAGAACTCTCTGGAGGCCAAGAAGAAGATCGGGTTCGTATCCGATAACCCGGACAATTTCCTCCGTCTGAAGGGGGCGGAGTATCTGAACTTCATGGCGGATATTTACGACGTCCCTTCCGCCGGGAGGAAAGAGAAGATCGCCGCCATGGCGGAGCGGTTTGAGATGACCGACGTCATGGGGGATAAGATCCTCAGCTATTCCCATGGTATGCGTCAGAAGATGATGGTCATGGGAGCGCTGATCCACGATCCTTCCATCTGGATCCTGGATGAGCCTCTGACGGGGCTGGATCCCAAGGCGTCCTTTGAGCTGAAGGAAATGATGCGGGAGCATGCCGCCGGCGGCCATGCCGTCCTCTTCTCCACCCATGTGCTGGAGGTGGCGGAGAAGCTGTGCGACCAGGTAGTGATCATCAACAAGGGCAGGATCGTATTCCAGGGTACGCTTGACCAGTTGAGACAGGGCTATCCGGAAGGCGCCAGCTTAGAAGAAATCTTCCTGGCGGTGACGGAAAATGCGTAAATATCTCTTACTCACAAGGAAACTGATGAAGACCGGCCTGGGCGGTTTTTCATCTTCCAAGAAGAAATCAAAGTGGCAGGGCAGATTCGGCCAGGGAGCTCTTTGGGTCTTCATACTGGTCTGCCTGCTTCCCCTGCTGGCGATGCTGTACCGGTTCGGCGGCACGGCGTATTCCACCCTGGCGGGCATGGGGCAGGAGGGGGTCGCCCTGGAGTTCGCCTTTTTCATGAGCTCCATCATCAGTCTGGTGCTGGGCTTTCCCATGGTGATCTCGGTCTTTTATATGACCGATGACATCGAAAGGCTTTTGTACCTTCCCGTGAGGCCCTGGCAGATCGTGGGGGCGAAGTTTACCATTTCCCTGATCTATACGTATCTGTCCAGTTTTTATTTCCTGCTGCCGTTTCTGGCGGGATTCGGCGTCCGGTCCGGGGCGGGGCCTGTCTACTGGATCTTTTCTGTCCTGGCAGTCCTCCTGGTGCCGGTGCTCCCCCTGGTCTACGGCGGGATCATCTCCATGGTGATCATGAGGCTGTTCAAGCGGGCCAAGAACAAGGATTTCCTGACGGTCATCGGCGTGATCCTGGCTCTTGTGCTGGCCATGGGCATCAGCAGCTTCACCTCCAATATGGAGATGGACCAGCAGTCTTTGGCTGCTCTGATCATGGAGGGACATAACTCCCTGATGGGAGTCATGAACGGCATTTTCCCGTCCCTCCGGTTCATCGGAAAGGCGGTGGCGGACGGGAGTATCCTGTCCATGCTGATATTTCTGGTTATTACGGCTGCAGCGGTGGTGGTTTTCTTCCTGATCGCCGAGAAGCTCTACTTCGCGGGAGCCATGGGGATGCGGGAGACCACGTCCAAGAAGACGAAGCTGACCGAGGCCCAGAGCCGGAAGCTGGGGAAGAAGAGGAGCGCCCGCAGTTCTTATTTCTGGAAAGAGGTCCGTCTCCTCATGCGAACGCCCATCTATTTCATGAACTGCGTCATGCTGGTGTTTATCTGGCCGCTTTTCGTGCTGATCCCCATCGTGATCCAGATGGGGACCGGAGAGCTTTCCTCCATCGGAAGCTTCTTGAGCCTTCTGGACTATGGGGATGAGACGGTCATCGCCATGGTGCTGTTCATCGTCCTGTGCGTGTGCCTGTCCGGCGGCTTCTTCAACTATGTGGCCGGTACCTGCATCTCCAGGGAGGGGAAGAATATCCCCTTCATGAAGGCCATCCCGGTGCCCATGCGCACTCAGCTCCAGGCAAAGCTCCTGTCAGGCATCTTCTTTGGCACGCTGGGTACGCTGGGATACTGTCTCATCATCATGGCGGTATTCGCCGTACTGTTCGGACTGCCCTGGTGGACGCTGCTCTTCGCTCTGGTGGGCGGCACGCTGGCCAATGTCATCCAGTGTACCCTCCAGATGTTCGTGGATCTGTTCCGGCCCAAGCTCAACTGGGAGAACGAGCAGCAGGCCGTCAAGCAGAATTATATGGTGGTCATCGAGATGTTCCTGGATCTGGCGGTGGGCTTCGGCATCGGTTATCTGGCGTTCATGGGATACAGATGGCTGTCGCTGCCGGTCATGGCCTTTGCCGGTCTTGTATGCGTCTTCCTGGCCGTGGTGGCGCTTGTGCTGTATCTGCTGGTCATGGCGTACGGCGTGCGGAAGATGGAGGCCCTGGAGGCCTGATGCGGGAATCCGGGCTTTACAAATGGCCGGAGATATAGTATAATCCAGGCATATTTCAAAAGCTGTGAAGAAGAGGAGTACACCGGCAGCGCATACAGAGAGGGCGGCCCACCGGCTGAAAGGCGGCCTATGGATGCACCGGCGGAAGGTAGCTTCGGAGCCTGGTCTCTGAACCCGCCCGCGGCAGGGAAGCCGCGGAGAGAGCAGTAGGAGACCGCGGCCTGCCCCCGTTACAGGGCCCAGAGGACTGCGTGCGCAGTTGAACAAAGGTGGTACCGCGATCATTCGCCCTTTGCCGTCATGACGGCAGAGGGCGTTTTTGTTTAACCTATTAAACAAAACGTTCCGCAGGACCTGTCTGCGGCGGAAAGGGAGATTGCCGCTTATGCGGTCCGCCGCAGGCGGAGGATCCTGCATGGCAGGATCCTTTGTTCCCCCGGGAAAATCTGCGGGACATCATGAAAAGCGGCGAAGGACCAAGGGCTGCCGGGCGCGGGACGGAAATACGGATACCGCGGGACAGCGGCGCCGGCGCAGAGCCGCAGGAGTCAGGAGAGAGGAGAGATCTATGAGCAGGGAACTGGAAAAAACTTATAACCCCCAGGCCATCGAAGGGCGGTTATATGAAAAGTGGATGGAGAAGAAATATTTTCATGCGGAGGTGGACAGGAGCAAAAAACCGTTTACCATCGTGATGCCGCCGCCCAATATCACCGGGCAGCTCCACATGGGACACGCCCTGGACAATACCATGCAGGACATCCTGATCCGGTATAAGCGGATGCAGGGATATTCCGCCCTCTGGCAGCCGGGGACCGACCATGCGGCCATTGCCACGGAAGTGAAGGTCATGGACAAGCTGAGGAGCGAGGGTATCCATAAAGAAGATCTGACCAGGGAGGAATTTTTAAAATACGCCTGGCAGTGGAAAGAGGAATACGGCGGCCGCATCGTCAATCAGCTGAAGAAGCTGGGCTCTTCCGCCGACTGGGACCGGGAGCGGTTCACCATGGACGAGGGCTGTTCCAAGGCGGTGCTGGAGGTCTTTATCCGCCTCTATGAGAAGGGATATATCTACAAAGGCTCCAGGATCATCAACTGGTGTCCGGAGTGCCGGACATCCATTTCCGATGCGGAGGTGGTCCATGAAGAGCAGAACGGCCATTTCTGGCACATCAACTATCCGGTGAAGGGAGAGCCGGGCCGGTTTGTGGAGATCGCCACCACCCGTCCGGAGACCATGCTGGGAGATACGGCGGTGGCGGTCCATCCCGACGATGAGAGGTACCGGGATCTGGTGGGGAAAATGCTGATCCTGCCCATCGTGGGAAGGGAGATCCCCGTCGTTGCCGACGAATATGTGGATAAAGAGTTCGGGACCGGCTGCGTGAAGATCACTCCGGCCCATGACCCCAACGACTTCGAGGTGGGGAGGCGCCACGGCCTGGAGGAGATCAATATCCTGAATGATGACGCCACCATCAATGAAAACGGCGGAAAGTTTGCCGGGATGGACAGATACGAAGCCAGAAAGGCCATCGTGGAGGAGCTGAAAGAGCTGGGGCTCCTGGTGAAGATCGAGGAGCACGTCCACAATGTGGGGACCCATGACAGATGCAAGACCACCATCGAGCCCATGGTCAAGAAGCAGTGGTTCGTCCGGATGGACGAGATGGCGAAGCCTGCCATCGAGGCCCTCAAGTCGGGAAGGCTGAAATTCGTTCCCGAGAGCTTTGGAAAGACGTATCTCCACTGGCTGGAGAATATCCGGGACTGGTGCATCTCCAGGCAGCTTTGGTGGGGACACAGGATCCCTGCCTATTACTGCGACGAGTGCGGAGAAATGGTGGTGGCGAAGGAGATGCCGGAGGCCTGCCCCAAGTGCGGCTGCACCCATATGCATCAGGATGAGGATACCCTGGACACCTGGTTCAGCTCGGCCCTGTGGCCCTTCTCTACCCTGGGCTGGCCGGACAAGACTCCGGAGCTGGACTACTTCTACCCCACAGACGTGCTGGTGACGGGATATGACATCATCTTTTTCTGGGTCATCCGGATGGTCTTCTCCGCCCTGGAGCAGACCGGCACGGAGCCCTTCCATACGGTGCTGATCCACGGTCTGGTGCGGGATTCCCAGGGGCGCAAGATGAGCAAATCCCTGGGCAACGGCATCGATCCTCTGGAGGTCATCGACAAATACGGCGCGGACGCCCTGCGTATGACCCTGATCACCGGAAACGCCCCCGGAAACGATATGCGGTTCTACTGGGAGCGGGTGGAGGCCAGCCGCAACTTTGCCAATAAAGTGTGGAACGCTTCCCGGTTTATCCTGATGAACCTGGAGAAGGCGCCGGTCCGGGAGGTCTCCCTGTCCCAGCTGACGCAGGCCGACCGCTGGATCCTCTCCAAGGTCAATACCCTGACCAGGGACGTGACGGAAAACCTGGACAAATATGAGCTGGGCATCGCGCTCCAGAAGGTCTATGACTTCATCTGGGAGGAATTCTGCGACTGGTATATCGAGATGGTGAAGCCCCGCCTCTACAGCGGCGCAGATGAGACAAAGGCCGCGGCCATCTGGACGCTCCGGACTGTCCTGATCCAGGCGTTGAAGCTGCTCCATCCCTATATGCCCTTTATCACCGAGGAGATCTTCTGCAGTCTCCAGGATGAGGAAGAGTCCATTATGATCTCTTCCTGGCCGGTATACCGGGAGGAGTGGCAGTTCTCCCAAGAGGAGAAGGCGGTGGAGATGATCAAGGAGGCTGTCAGGGGGATCCGGAATGTGCGGACCACCATGAACGTGCCGCCCAGCAGGAAGGCCAAGGTCTATGTGGTGTCGGAAGATGCCGCCGCCCGGAGCGTCTTTGAGACGGGTAAACTGTTCTTTGCCTCTCTGGCCTCCGCCTCCGAGGTGGAAGTGCAGGCGGACAAGGAGGGCATCCCGGAGGATGCCGTCTCGGCGGTGACGGCTTCCGTGGTCATCTATATGCCCTTCTCCGATCTGGTGGATACGGCGAAGGAGCTGGAGCGCCTGGAGAAGGAAGAGGCGCGTCTCAATAAGGAACTGGCCCGCTCCAGAGGGATGCTGGGCAATGAGAAGTTCTTGAGCCGGGCTCCCGAGGCCAAGATCCAGGAGGAGAAGGCCAAGCTTGAGAAGTATGAGCAGATGATGAGCCAGGTGAAGGAACGGCTGGAAGCTTTGAGGAAGTAAGCGAGATGGATATAAAAGAAGCGGAAGAGTATTTGAACGGGATCCCCCGGTTTTCCAAGAAGACCACCATGGAAAATGAACGGAAGATCCTGGAGCTTTTGGGACATCCGGAGGCGGGACAGCGGTTTGTCCATGTGGCCGGGACCAACGGAAAGGGATCGGTGTGCGCGTTCATGAGCCGGATCCTCATGGAGACGGGACACCATGTGGGGACGTTTACGTCTCCCCATCTGGTGGATCTTACGGAGCGGTTCCTGATCGACGGGAAGCAGGTGGAGCAGGAGACATTCCTGAAGGCTTTTCACCGGGTGCTGGCCCTGTGCGAAGAGCACAGAGAAGAGATCGTCCACCCTTCTTATTTTGAGTTCCTGTTTTTGGTGGGACTGCTGATCTTCCGGGAGGCGGGGACAGATGTGACGGTGCTGGAGGTGGGGCTGGGCGGCCGCCTGGACGCCACCAATGTGATCGAAGAGCCAAAGGTCTGCGTCATCGCCTCCATCAGCCTGGATCATACGGAGATCCTGGGAGATACCATTCCCAAGATCGCGGCGGAAAAGGCCGGCATCATCAAGCCCGGCTGTCCGGTGGTCTACGACGCTTCCCGGGAGGAGGCCGCCCGGGTGATCCGGGAGACGGCGGCCAGGCTGGGCGCTCCGGCGTATCCGGTGGAGCCGCGGGATTTTGAGATCACGGCCAGGGACCAGGAGGGGATCGGCTTCCGTCTGGAGAAGGGGCCTCTGGCGGGATCGGAGTTCCGTCTGCCCTTCGTGGCCGACTATCAGGCCATGAACGCCTCTCTGGCCCTGACGGCGGCGGAGCTCCTTCGGGAGAGGCTCTCGGAGGAGGGCTCCTGGAGGGAGCGTTATCACGAGGCGCTCCTTCATACCTCCTGGCCCGGCCGCATGGAGCCGGTGCTTCCCGGCATCTATATGGACGGAGCCCACAACGACGATGGGATCCGGGCATTTCTGGAGACGGCCGGACAGATCCCCTGCCATGGGAAGAAATACCTGCTGTTTTCCGCAGTGGCCGACAAGGACTACAGGACCATGATCCGGGAGATCTGCCGGGAGGGAGATTTCGACGGTTTTATCCTGACAGAGATCGACAGCTACCGGGCCCTTCCCCTGGAGAAGATCCGGGAGGCCTTTTTGGAGGAGACCGAAAAGCCTGTCCGCAGCTTCGACGGCATCCGGGAAGCCCTGGCCTTCGCCAGGGAAAAAAAGGGGCAGGAGGACCTGGTCTTCATCGCGGGATCGTTGTATCTGGCCGGGAGCGTAAAGGCCCTTTTGGGATAGGAAAGAGAAAAGGGGGGCAGTTTTTGTCGTCCTTTTTTCATTGTAAAACCTCCGGTTTTATAGTAGTATAAAAGAAATCTTAAGATGTAGGTTTTTCCAGTTTATGATATACTGATAGGAGACAGCCGCAGAGAGAAAGGAATGAGGTTCCATGCTGAATTTTGAAGAGGAGCTGGCCAAGTTCAAGCCCAGCAGGGATATTGACCAGGTGGAGGATACCATCGTGAACCGGGACATCACCGACGTGACGGACATCATGGTGGAGTTTTTAAAAGAGCAGTATGACCGGGATGACAGAGAGTAGGAAGAAATATGGAATGTTTGTATTGCCATCAGCCTTTGGGAAACAGCAGCTACTGCCCTTCCTGCGGGCGTGATGTGACCTTGTATAAAAGGGTCGTGAGGACCTCCAATGTGTATTACAACATCGGGCTGGAGAAGGCCAGGGTGCGGGATCTGTCCGGCGCCGCCGTCTATCTCCAGAAGAGCCTGGATCTGTATAAGAAGAATACGGACGCCAGGAATCTCCTGGGCCTGATCTACTATGAGATGGGGGAGACGGTGGATGCCCTTACGGAGTGGGTCATCAGCAAGAACCTGCAGCCGGAGGGCAATCTGGCTTCCGAGTATCTGCGGAAGCTCCAGTCCAAGCAGTCGCGTCTGAGCCAGATGAACCAGACTCTGAAGAAGTTCAACCAGGCTCTCTACTACGCCCGTCATGACAGCGAGGATCTGGCTCTTTTGCAGGCCAAGAAGGTCATCAGCATGAATCCCCGTTTTGTGAAGGCGTATCAGCTTTTGGGCCTTTTGTATCTGAAAAAAGAAGAGTACGCCAAGGCGGAGAAGACGCTGAAAGCAGTCCTGGCCATCGATGTGAACAATACGGCGGCGCTGGCATATCTGGACGAGCTCAAGGAGATCGTCAAGAACAGGAAGGCCGCGGCCAAGGAGAAGAATAAGCGCCAGGCCAGGAAGATCCAGGAGAAGAACCTGTTCGAGGATACGGTGCGGGACGAGTCCATCGTCCCTACATACAGAGAGGGGACCGGGAGCTGGGCCACGGTGCTCTTGCTGGCGGTGGGCCTCATCGTGGGCGTGCTGTTCACCTATTTCCTGCTGCTGCCGGTGCGGGAGCGGGAGCTGAACGCCGGGTTCAACGAGCAGGTGCTGTCCTACAATGAAAAGATCTCCCAGAGGGATACGAGCATCACAGATCTGGAGGGACAGATCGAGACCCTCAACGAGGAGAAGGCCAGTCTCCAGAATGAGCTGGCTGCCTATACGGGAGACGGCGGCATCATCAACGAATACAACAAGCTGCTGAACGTACTCACCCTGCGGGGAAATGGAGACTATATCGGAGCCATGGATGCCTTCACATCCATCGACGCTTCCATCGTCACCAACGAGACGTTCCAGAGTGTGTATAACTCTCTCAGTACAGAGTTCAACGACAGCGGCGTCCAGAACCTGTACACCAGAGGCGTGGAGGCCTACAACAACAGAGACTGGGAGACGGCCAGGACGTATTTCACCAGGATCCTGGAGCTCCAGCCGGATTACGCGGAGGTCATCTTCTATATGGGCGTCTGCTATCAGAATCTGGGCGACTGGGCCACGGCGGTCAGCTACTACAATCAGCTGATCGACAATCCCGCTTACGCCGGCACGCAGTGGGGAACGGCAGCCCTGAACCAGAGAGGGTATTAAAGAAAAGAGAACGATCAGACAGAGGATACGTGCAAGGGATGGATCTTGCGTGTATCCTCTGTTTTTTTGACCGGCTGTCCGCCGGATGCGTTTATTTTGGAAATTGGAGGTATAAAAAATGGAAAACGGCACAAACTATAAGGTCAGAGGCAGTGTCCTCTATGTGCAGATGCCCGGCGAGGTGGATCACCACAGCAGCCGGGAGATGAAGGAGGAGATCCTGCGGGTGCGGAAAAGCCGGCCGGTCTCCTCTCTGGTATTTGATTTTTCCGGGACGGAGTTCATGGACAGCGCCGGGATCGGCATGCTCCTGGGCCGCTACAAGGAGATGGCCGCGGCCGGAGGGAGCGTGTACGTGAGGAATACCGGCCCGAGGGTGGCCAAGATCCTGGAGATGTCGGGGATCTACAGGATCATCGGAGACTGGGACCAAAGAGAGAAGGAAGGGGGCAGATAATATGAAGAGAGCAGAAGGACAGGAAAAGGAAACGGTGAGGGTGGATTTTGAGAGCCGCTCCCACAACGAGCAGTTTGCCAGGGTGGTGTCGGCAGTCTTCGCGGCCAGGCTGGATCCCACGGTGGAGGAGATCGAGGACATCAAGACGGCTGTGTCGGAGGCAGTCACCAACGCGGTCATCCACGGATATGAAAACCGGGAGGGGATCGTACATATGGAGCTGACCGTAGAAGGAAGGGTCTTTACCGTGGTGGTGCGGGACGACGGAGTGGGGATCCCCGATGTGAAGAAGGCCATGGAGCCCCTCTATACCAGCAAGCCCGGAAGAGAGAGGTCTGGCATGGGCTTTTCCTTTATGGAGGCTTTTATGGACCGGGTGACCGTGGAGTCGGAGCCGGGGAAGGGGACCACCGTGCGGATGAGCAAACAGATCGGGAACGAGAGCCTGTTATAGGGCGGGAGGCGTGTATGGATGAGACCATGGAGCTGATACGATCCGCACACGCAGGAGATAAAGAGGCGAGAGACAGGCTGGTATCGGAGAATATGGGGCTTATCTGGAGCGTGGTGCGCCGTTTCCTGGGCAGGGGACACGAACCGGAGGATCTGTTCCAGATCGGCAGCATAGGGCTCTTGAAGGCCATAGATAAATTTGATCTGAATTTTGACGTGCGTTTTTCCACCTACGCGGTGCCGATGATCACCGGGGAGATCAAACGGTTTCTCCGGGATGACGGGATGATCAAGATCAGCCGTTCTCTCAAGGAGATGGCGGCCAGGGCCAGGACGGAGCGGGAAAAACTGTCGGGAGTTCTGGGGCGGGACCCCACCCTGGAGGAGTTGTCCCAGGCCCTGGGAGCGGAGCCGGCGGAGCTGGCGGCGGCCATGGAGTCGGGGGCGGAGGTGGAGTCCCTCTATAAGACCATCTACCACGGCGATGGAAACGCCATCTATCTCATCGACCGCCTGGAGGATACCAGGAAGGAGGATGAGGGAGTCCTGAACAGGATGGTGGTGGACAGGCTCCTTAAGGAACTGCCGCCCCAGGACGCCCGTCTCATCGTCATGCGCTATTATATGGACAAGACCCAGAGCCAGGTGGCTGAAGAGCTGGGCATCTCCCAGGTGCAGGTCTCCCGGCTGGAAAAAAAGATCCTCCAGGCCATGCGCCGAAAGCTCTGAGAACATGTATAATCATCGGTTTTTATTTCCATACTAGGGGATAGAAAAGGAAAGGAGCTGGTGATATGGGATTTTCCAGGGTAAAGAGATGGGCCGTCCTGATCCTTTTGGCGGCGGCCGTGGTGATCGCGGCCGGATACATGGTGTCCATGAGGGAGAGGGACGACGGCGATAAAGGGACGCTGGTGCAGGATACGGGGGAGATGCCGGTCTTTTTTTGTTCCGCAGGGAGCAGCTTCCGGCAGAGCGGAGGATATACCAAAAGCGGCCCGGCCGGAGCGGAGGAGCCCGCCGGTCAGGAGCCTCTCTCATCTGAGAGGACAGCAGGAGCCGCGCCATGAGCGAGGTGGTATATCTGAAGCTGGAGCAGAGCACCCAGGTCCGCGGAAAGACTGTATCCCTGGGACAGCTGGGAACGCTCTGGTGCCGGGATAAAAGATTGGAGGAGCAGTGCCGCGCCATCCAGGTCATGAAGATCCCGTCGGACCGGCGGGAGAGGTATGTGGTCTCGGTCATGGACTTGATCCGGAAGATCGAACAGGTATGCAAAGAGGCGGAGGTCAGCAATGTGGGGGAGACGGACTGCATCATCGAGTACCGCCCCTTAAAAAAGCTGCATCCGGTCTGGGACTGGATCAAGGCGGCCTTCGTCTGCATGGTGTCTTTTTTTGGCTCGGCCTTTGCCATCATGACCTTCAATAACGACGGAGATGTGAGCCGGCTCTTCCAGAGCATCTATACCCAGGTCATGGGCACGGCGCCATCGGGCCCGACGATCCTGGAGCTTACCTATTCCATCGGCCTGCCCCTGGGGATCCTGGTGTTTTTTAACCACTTTTCCAAGATGGCCCTCTCCAAGGATCCGACGCCCATCGAGGTGCAGATGCGTACCTACGAGACGGACGTCAATACGACGCTGATCAAGGAGGCCGGCAGGGAGGAAAAAGATGGTCCTTAAACAGATCTTCCTGGGGGTCGTGGGGCTCTGTGCCGGAGGCGTCATCGCGGCCGGCATCTTCGCCTTCATCGTGACCATAGGCGTCGTGGTGCGGCTGGTGGGAAAGACCCATACGGCCTCCCATATCCATCTGGTGGAGGACTCCATCGTCCTGGGCGGGACTCTGGGAAATCTGGCGGGGCTATACGGCTTTCCCATTCCCGGAGGATGGCCTGTCATGGGACTTTTGGGCATCAGCGCCGGGATCTTCGTGGGCTGTCTCATCATGTCCCTGGCGGAGACCTTAAACGCCCTTCCTGTCCTGAGCCGGAGGATCCGCCTGCGCACAGGGCTCCAGTATGTGATCCTGGGCATCGCCCTGGGAAAGTGCGCCGGGGCGGCCGTTTATTTTTTCGCAGGCTGGTAGAGGTGGGGCCGGACTGCATGCTGTGAAGGCGCCGGGCGCCGGAAAGAGAGGATTTTTATGGATGAAAATGCGAAAAGGCCGGGGCCTTCCATGGAACCGGAAGAATACGCGGCTTATGTGAAAGAAGTGACGCCGGTCCACAGTACGCCCTTCAATATGCTGAAGGCGTTTCTGACGGGAGGGATCATCTGCACCATCGCCCAGGGGGTCATGCGGATCCTGACAGGAAACGGTATGGATAAAGATACGGCCTCCCTGTGGACTCTGCTGTTTTTGATCGGGGCGGCGGTGCTCCTGACAGGTCTCAATCTGTTTCCGAAGATCGTGACCTTCGGCGGCGCCGGGGCTTTAGTCCCCATCACCGGCTTTGCCAATTCGGTGGCGGCGCCGGCCATCGAATATAAGAAGGAGGGACAGGTCTTCGGCATCGGCTGTAAGATCTTCACCATCGCCGGGCCGGTGATCCTGTATGGGATCTTTACCAGCTGGGTCCTTGGGATCCTGTACTGCCTGCTCCAGTGGATCGGAGTCTACTGGGCGTGAACTGCCGCGAAACGAGTGCCGCCTACGCCCGGCAGCCCGCCCCAGGCGGAGGGTTTTCGCCGCCGCCCGGAGACGAAAGCGTTTTGGGAGGCCGCGTGAAGGGAACTGTGCCGGGCAGCAGACATGCTGCTCTGCTGGATCTGTCTATATGGGGACCGGCGCGCGGCCCGGAGACGGGACTGCCTGAGCGGCCGTTTTTTTGCCGGGATTTGAATTTTTATGGGAAGTGTGATATAGTAGGTTACTATCTGCAAATATTTTATACAGAGGTCGTGAGATAGTATGAGCAAGATCAGGATCGTTACGGATACGGCGTCGGATATCACCGCATGGCAGGCGCGGGAAATGGATGTGCGGCTGGTGCCGCTATCCATTTCCTTCGGAGACAGGAAAATGCCCATGGATACGGAGGAAGACTTCCAGGCGTTTTTTGAACAGCTCTATGAAGAAAAGGAGCTTCCCACCACAGGGCAGCCTTCCCCCGAAGCGTATCTGAAGGAGTACCGGGAGGCGCGGGAGAAGGATGAGGACGTGCTGGTCCTGGCCCTTTCCGGGGGCTTAAGCGGCACGGTGCACTCGGCCCAGATGGCCAGGGAGATAAGCGGCTATGAGCGGATCACCATCCTGGATACCAGACAGGCCATCCTCACCCAGAGGATGCTGGTGGAGCGGGCAGTCCTGCGGCGTTCCCAGGGATGGACGGTGGAGAAGATCGCGGAGGAGCTTCTGGAAGCCAGGGACAGGCTGGTGGTATGCGGCGCCCTGGATACCCTGACTTTTCTCCGGAAGGGCGGAAGGATCCCGCCGGGATTTGACGTCATTGGAAATGTGCTGGCGCTGAAGCCCATCATCGAGCTTAAGGACGGCGTGCTGGTGAAGCTGGGCGTGGCCAGGGGACAGAGAAAGAGCCAGGAGTATCTGTACCGGGAATTTGAGGAGTTCCCGGTGGATCCGGACTGGCCCGTCTATATGGGATATACATACGACAGAGCGCAGGGAGAGAGCTTCTTTGAGGAGACCAAGGAGCGGTACGGGCTTTCCGGCAGCAGACTGTACCCGGTGGGCGGCGTCATCGGCGCCCATGTGGGGAAAAACTGCATAGCTCT
Source organism: Candidatus Paralachnospira avium (assembly GCA_904420245.1). Lineage (GTDB taxonomy): Bacteria > Bacillota > Clostridia > Lachnospirales > Lachnospiraceae > Lientehia > Lientehia avium. The sequence continues at coordinate 18,225 of CAJFUL010000013.1, read as the reverse complement.
GGCTTTTGTAAGGTCCAGATGAGAATGAAATATCCGGAAACGGTACATACTGACTGTAAAGATGCAGCAGAAAGGATGGACCGGATATGGAGAGAGGAAGGTTTGAGAAGGGGAAAGCCAGCATTGCCTTTGAGGAGGGGCCGCTGATCATCGGCTGCGCTTCCGTGGCAGGGAAGAAAGAGGGAGAGGGACCTCTGGGAGAGTATTTTGACGTGATCGAGCCGGATCCCATGCTGGGACGGGAGACCTGGGAGGAGGCGGAAAGCGCCCTTCAGAAGGAGGCGGCGGATCTGGCCATCGAGCACGCGGGCCTGGTCCGGAGCGAGGTGCGGTATCTCTTCGCGGGGGATCTTCTGGGACAGCTCATCGCCACGTCCTTTGGGACGGTGGACCTGGAGGTCCCGGTATTCGGCCTCTACGGAGCCTGCTCCACCATTGGAGAGGCCCTGTGCCTGGGCGCCATGGCCGTGGAGGCCGGATACGCGGCCAATGTGATGTCCATGGCCTCCAGCCATTTTGCCAGCGCCGAGAAGCAGTTCCGGTTTCCGCTGGAATATGGGAACCAGAGGCCCTTTTCCTCCACCTGGACGGTGACCGGCTGCGGTTCCTTTATCCTGGGGAAAAAGGGCGGCCATGTGCGGATCACCGGCGCGACGCCGGGAAAGATCGTGGATATGGGCCTTAAGGATTCCATGAATATGGGCGCCTGCATGGCCCCGGCAGCCTGCGACACCATCTGCCGGAACCTGGAGGACTTCGGAAGGAGGCCGGAGGACTATGACAGGATCATCACCGGAGATCTGGGAGAGGTGGGACAGAAGATCCTGCTGGATTTCATGAGGAGCAGCGGGTATGATCTGGAAGGGCTCCACATGGACTGCGGCATCGAGATCTTTGACAAGGAGACCCAGGACACCCACGCCGGCGGGAGCGGCTGCGGCTGTTCGGCCGTGGTGCTGGCGGCCTGCATCGTGCCCAAGCTGGCCAGCGGAGAGTGGCGGAGGGTCCTGTTCGTGCCCACAGGAGCCCTGATGTCCAGCACCAGCTATAACGAAGGCCAGAGCGTGCCGGGGATTGCCCACGGGATCGTGCTGGAGCATTGTTAGGCCATTCTGGATTTGGGATTGACTTTTTGTATGAAATGCGATACAATTCTAGCACCGTCATATCTGGCGGTGCTTCTTTTCGGGTTTTCTCCCGGATTCCCAGACAGTTGAGTACAGATACCGATGCGGCGGCCGGAGGGTTGGCCCGGAGATCTTTCCGGCAGCCTGCGGGCAGGAGGTAAGCAGATGATCGTGAGCGTCAGCCGCAGGACAGACGTGCCTGCGTTTTATTTCCCGTGGTTTTTGGGACGGCTGCGGGAGGGCAGAGTTCTGGTTCGCAATCCCATGAATCACCGTCAGATCCGTCAGGTCCTTCTGGATCCGGAGCATGTGGACGGCTTTGTCTTTTGGAGCAAATATCCGGCCTCCGTTTTAGAGGCCCGGGCCGCGCTGGAGCCCTACCCGTATTATATCCAGTATACTCTGAACGGATATGGGGAAGAGGTGGAGGGCGGCCTGCCGCCTCTGGAGAGGCGGATCCAGGTATTCCGCAGTCTGGCGGATGCGCTGGGACGGGACCGGGTCGTCTGGAGGTACGATCCTGTCTGCCTGGGAGGACGATATACCCTTTCCTGGCATGAGGAGACCTTCGGCCGTCTGGCGGAGCTTTTGGAGGGATATACAGGCCGGTGCGTCATCAGTTTCCTGGATATGTACCGCCGCATGGAAAAGCGCTCCCGGGCCGCGGGGATCTGTCCACCGGGACAGGAGGAGATGATGTGGATCGGAGAGGCTTTTTCCTGCATCGCTGTGGATAAGGGGATCCTTCTCGAGAGCTGCGCCGAGGAAGTCTCCATGGAGGCCTTCGGCATTGGGAAGGGAGCCTGCATCGATGCGGGACTCCTGTCGGCCGTTGCGGGGAGAGAGATCGTAGCGAAAAAGGACAGGAACCAGCGAACAGCCTGCGGCTGCGCGGCCAGCGTGGACATCGGCGTCTACGGGACCTGCCGCTATGCCTGCGCGTATTGCTATGCCGGGAGCAGAGGCGCCGGGCGGCCGCCCCATGATACGGACAGCCCCTTTTTGACATGACCGCCCGCCGGACGGAGGGGATTTCGGTCCCGGCACATGGATCCGCCGCAGGAAGCCATAGCCAAGGACGGATATTTGTGATAGAATACCAGTAAAAATGGTGGATAGCACGGAATTGGAGGAAGCAAGATGAATTATCTGATCGGTATTGACTTGGGGACTTCTGCGACAAAGACAGTCCTGTTTGACGAGGAGGGCAGGGTAGTCTGCTCCGCCTCAAAAGAGTATCCTATGTACCAGCCTCAGAACGGCTGGGCGGAACAGCGGCCGGAGGACTGGAAAGAGGCCGCGCTGGAGACCATCACGAAGGTGGTCCGGGAATCCGGGGTGGATAAAAAGAGCATCAAGGGCCTTGGGATCTCCGGGCAGATGCATGGCCTCGTGATGCTGGATGAAAATAACGAGGTCATCCGTCCGTCCATTATCTGGTGCGACCAGAGGACGGCCGCAGAGTGTGAGGAGATCACGGAAAAGGTGGGAGCCAAACGCCTCATCGAGATCACGGCAAATCCGGCCCTGACCGGGTTCACGGCTTCCAAGATCCTGTGGGTCAGGAATCACGAGCCGGAGAATTACGCCAGGTGCCGCCATATCCTGCTGCCCAAGGATTATGTGCGCCTGATCCTGACCGGGGAATACGCGACGGAGGTATCGGATGCTTCCGGCATGCAGCTTTTGGATGTTCCCCACAGATGCTGGTCCGACGAGGTCCTGGAAAAGCTGGAGATCGACAAGTCCATGCTGGCCAGGGTCTACGAGTCTCCTGAGGTGACCGGCACGATCCTGCCGGAGATCGCCGCTCTGACGGGCCTGTCGGAAAAGACGGTCGTGGTGGGCGGCGCCGGAGACAATGCCGCTGCTGCGGTGGGGACCGGCGTAGTGACCGACGGACGGGCCTTCACCACCATCGGCACCAGCGGCGTAGTCTTTGCCCACAGCAAGAACGTGACCATCGATCCCAAGGGGCGAGTCCATACCTTCTGCTGCGCCGTGCCGGGCTGCTGGCATGTGATGGGCGTGACCCAGGGAGCGGGGCTGTCCCTCCAGTGGTTCCGGAATAATTTCTGCCGGGATTATATGGAGCGGGCAGAGAAAGAGGGCCGGGATGCCTATGACTATATCAATGAGGACGTGGAGAGCGTGCCGCTGGGCGCCAACAGGCTGATCTACCTCCCTTATCTGATGGGAGAGCGGACTCCTCATCTGGATCCGGACTGCCGCGGCGTGTTCTTCGGCCTTTCCGCCATCCATACCAGGAAGGACATGCTGAGGGCCGTCATGGAAGGAGTCTCTTATTCCATGAAGGACTGCAACGACATCCTGAAGGAGATGGGCGTGGAAGTGGACGATATGATGGCCTGCGGCGGCGGCGGACGCAGCGCCGTGTGGCGTCAGATGCTGGCAGATATGTACGGCTGCACCGTCAAGACGGTGGCGGCCAAGGAAGGCCCCGCCCTTGGCGTGGCGATCCTGGCCGGAGTGGGAGCCGGGATCTATGAGAGCGTGGAGGCGGCCTGTGAGAAGATGATCCACACGGACAAGTCCTGTGATCCGGTACCGGAGCATACAGCCAAATATCAGGAGTACCACAAGATCTATCAGAATCTCTATACATGCCTGAAGGATCAGTATAAGGAGCTGGCCAAGCTGTAAGGCGGGAAGCCGGTTCAGGCGGGACAGAAAAAGGCGCGGCAGGGGATGGACCCCGCCGCGCCGAAACTGCCGCGTTTACGCTTCCAGGAGGCTGTGGTAGACTTTGACCGTTTCCCTCATGACAGAAGGACCGGGCGCGCCCAGGGTGGTGCGCTTCTTTACACAGGTCTCCAGGCTGATGGCATCATAGATGTCCTCTTCAAATACGGGGCTGATGGCCCTATACTCTTCTAACGTCATATCTTCCAGAGAAATCCCCTTATCCAGGCAGTAGAGCACCAGGCGCCCCACTATGCCGTGGGCATCCCGGAAGGGAACTCCGTGGTTGACCAGATAGTCGGCCGCATCGGTGGCATTGGTGAATCCGTTCATGGCGCTTTTCCTCATGGCCTCTTTGTTGAATTTCATGGTGGAGACCATGCCGGTGAACAGGGCCAGGCAGCCCTTGGTGGTGTCGATGGCGTCAAAGACCATCTCCTTGTCTTCCTGCATATCCTTGTTGTATGCCAGGGGAAGTCCTTTCATGGTGGTCAGGATGGATGTGAGAGCGCCGTAGACCCGTCCTGTTTTTCCCCTCACCAGCTCGGCGATGTCCGGATTCTTCTTCTGGGGCATGATGCTGCTCCCCGTGCTGTAGGCGTCGTCCAGCTCCACGAACTGATACTCATTGGAATTCCACAGGATGATCTCTTCCGAAAAACGGCTCAGGTGCATCATGACGGTGGCCATGGCGCTGCACAGCTCGATGAGGTAATCCCGGTCGGATACGCAGTCCATGCTGTTTCGCGCGGCGCAGTCGAAGCCCAGCAGAGAGGCGGTGTATTCCCGGTCCAGAGGATAGGTGGTCCCCGCCAGGGCTCCGGCTCCCAGGGGACAGGTGTTCATCCTCTTCCGGATGTCTTTGAGACGGCTCCTGTCCCGCAGGAACATTTCAAAGTAGGCGCCGATGTGATGGGCCAGCGTCACCGGCTGGGCCTTCTGCAGATGGGTAAAGCCGGGCATATAAGTCTCCAGATTCTCTTCCATGATCTTCAAGAGCGCTTCCAGGAGCGCCTTTACCAGGCTGTCCAGTTCTCCGATCTCATCCCGGATATACAGTTTCATGTCCAGGGCCACCTGATCGTTCCGGCTCCTGCCCGTGTGGAGCTTTTTCCCCACATCGCCGATCCTCTGGATCAGTTCCGCCTCCACAAAGCTGTGGATGTCTTCGGCGGAAGGATCGATCTCCAGCCGTCCATTCTCCACATCTGCCAGGATCCCTTCCAGACCGTTCTTGATCTGTTCCATTTCCTGCCCGGTCAGGATCCCCTGCTTGGCCAGCATGGTCACATGGGCGATGCTGCCCTGTATATCCTGGCGGTAAAACCGTCTGTCAAAGGTGATGGAAGCGTTGAACTGGTTTACCAGCTCATTTTCTTCTTTTGTGAAACGTCCTCCCCATAATTTCATGGTGTTTCCTCGCTTTCTGTTGGATCGTTGTCTTCTGCGCGGTCCAGGCTCTCCAGTGACGGCGCTGCGTCGTTTTCTGCGGCCCCTCTGTCAACAGAGGCAGGCCTGCTCCCGGTCCTGAGAGGGGTCCTGGCCGTCAAGGTCCTTTCTGCCCGGAGAGCGGCCTGTCTTTCCAGCTCCGCGGCCTGGCGTTCTCTCTCGATGGCTTCCGCTGTTTCATCCAGGGCTTCCTGGCGGCGCCTGTAGGCGCGGGCGGCCAGGGTCAGCAGGATCAGGAGCAGCAGGGAGCACAGGGAGATGATGACTCCCAGGGACAGTCCGTCAGGGCTGTAGGAGAGCTCCACGGAGTGGGAACCGGCCGGAATGGGAATGGCCAGCATGGCTCCCGCGTAATTCTCGGCCTCCACTTCCACGCCGTCCACTTTCACGGTCCAGCCCGTCTCATAGGGAATGGAAGTATACAGAAGGCCTCCTGTCTCGGCAGTGACCCTGCCGGTGATAGAAGTATCGGTGTAGCTGTCGATGGTGAGCGGCTGGCTGCCCAGAATATCGATGCAGGTATCCAGGGCTTCCAGATCCAGCATATAGACAGTGGCCGTAAAATGCTCGTCGGTCTGTTCGGTGGTCAGGGTGATGGTGGTGCCGGCCTGGCACTTGCCCAGATCCAGGAGATACCCCCGGTTCACATTGGAGAAGGTCTGGGAACCGGAGCCGGTGGAGGCGGTCACATCCTGGATGGCAGTGTTGGTCACATCCACATACAGGAAGCCGGTCTCCGGCACCGTCAGCGTAAATTGGCCGATGGAAGCGTCTCCTCCCTGCACGGCGGTCAGCACAGTGCCGGCTCCCAGGGAAGCGGACAGGGAATTCTGGTTTTCAACGGGGTTCATGGAAGTAGGCTCCCAATACTCCGCCGCCTCTTCCGGCAGCATGAATCCGATGGGCAGGGAATAGCGGTTCTCATATAAGGTGATATTTCCATCGGTGCTGTGGGGCGTATACAGGTCGCTGTCCAGAGTCTTGGAGGACATGGTGTATTTGACGCCCAGGAGGGCGGACGTCAGGGGCGTCGCGCCGGTGAAGCTGTAGGCGTTTGTATTTCCCTCCAGTCCCAGGGCCTTGTAGAGGTCGCTTAAGCTGGCGTTGGCCGTGGAAGAAAAGAGGGAAGCCGAATGATAGCCGGCCAGTGCCGCGTCGTTCTTGGTCTTCCTGGTATCCTTTTCGATGCGGAACAGAGAAGGATCCTCGGTCTCGATGGCTTCCGCCAGCGCCCTGTAGGAATCCTGGTTTTCCAGATAAGCCGTCCTGCTGACGGTGGACACGCTGGTGACCGCCGTATTGATGCTGGCTTCGATGGCTACCACGGTCAGAGCCAGGATGGCCAGGGTGGGAGCCCAGGCTTTCCTGTTTTTGTGATAGTAGAGGAGCAGCGCGTACAGCCCCACGAAGAGCAGGGTCAGATAATAAGTATGGAAGGAAAAATCCTCCTCGGTGATGATGGCCTCGCACAGGAAGATGAAGATGACCGCGCCCCAGAAGCTCCCGGCCAGCTGGGCTGACGTATTGGCCCGGATCTGGCGGTACGCCTCGTAGCACATGGTCAGCAGCAGGATGATATACAGGAAAGACTGACGGGCCGGGAGGCTGTTGGGATAGTGGAAGCCATGCCAGATGAAGTTGGGGATGTTGAGGGAGAAGCCCAACAGCATCACCAGCAGGAGCACGCCCTTCACCGCTTTTTCCCGGCGGCGGATATTTTTATTGGTCATGTAGAGCGGCAGCAGCATGAGCACCGCCACGCCGCAGTAGATATTGGGCCAGTGGTCCAGACCTGTCTCCGTCTCCACGTTGATGAAGTGGCGGGCCGCCATCTCAAACACGGAGAAATAGGAAGTCAGGGTCGTAGGCATATTCACGTCTCCGGAGGCCGTCATGCCCAGAGCCAGGAGCACCGGGATCAGCAGGACTGCCGCCAGTCCGCCGGCCAGAAGAGAATAGATGCCGAAGTTCACGCATTTCTTCAAGGCGCCTTTCCGGTCGGGCTCCATGGCCAGAAGGGCGATGAAGTAGAGCACCAGGAAGATGCAGATCATGATGGAGATATAGTAGTTGGTCAGGATGGAGAGCGCCAGGGAAATACAGTAGAGCAGGCATTTATTCTCCTTGACCAGCCGTTCCAGTCCCAGGAGGATCACCGGGGCCAGGACCAGGCAGTCCAGCCACATGACATTCCAGCTGTAGGCCGCCATGTAGGCGGACAGCGCGTAGAACACCGCGAAGAACGAGATCCCCAGGTCTCTGGTCTTGAAATGCTTGCTGAGATACCAGCAGAAGGTGAGGCCGCACAGGCCGATCTTCAGCACGATCATATAGGTGAGGAACTCGATCATCAGGCTCTGAGGGACCAGGATGGCCAGCCAGTTGAAGGGACTGGCCAGGTAGTAGGCGTAGAGGGCCACGAAATTGGAACCCATGCCGATATTCCAGGAATAGCTGAGGCTGCCGCCGTTTTTCAGCTTATCCATAAATTCATTCATGAAGGGGGCGTACTGATGGTACATATCCGTCCGGAGAAAACTATTCTCGCCGAAGGGGAAGATGCCCCTTTGGATGAAGATGCCGATCATGATCAGGACCGGGATAAAAAAGGAAAGGAGAAAGGGGGCTTTCTCCAGCATGGTCGTTTTTTTCTGTGCTCTTTGTCTGCTCATAACTATTTATCGCCTTTCTTGTCTAACTTATGGCTGTCCATATTGCTTTGCTTTATGATGTAGATGGGACGGTCCTTGGCTTCCATATAGATATGGGCGATATATTCTCCCAGGATCCCGACAGACAGCTCGATGATGCCGCCCAGGAACAGGACGGCGCAGAGCGTCGTCACATATCCGGGGACGTCGATCCCGAAGATCAGAGTCTGGATCAGCGTGATCAGGATATAGATAAAGGCTACGATGGAGATGAAGAATCCCAGCCCGGACACGATGCGCAGAGGCGTGATGGAAAAAGAAGTGATGCCGCTCACTGCGTATTTTAGGAGGCCGCGGAAGCTCCACTTGGTGGTCCCCAGAGTCCGTTCCACATTTTCGTAGGGATACCACTTGGTATCGAAGCCGACCCAGGCGAAGATGCCCTTGGAAAAACGCTCCACCTCGGAAAGCTCCAGGATGGAGTCCACCATCTGCCTGGTCATGATGCGGAAATCCACGGCATCCTGGGGCATTTTCACATTGGACATTCGGTTGCTGACCTTATAGAACAGATTGGAAAAGGCGCTGCGGATGCGGGATTCGCCGGCCCTGGTGGTCCGCCTGGCGGCGGCGCAGTCGTAGCCCTCCTCGATGCCCTCCATCATCACGGGGATCATGGCCGGAGGATGCTGGAGGTCCGCATCCATGACGATCACCAGATCGCCGGAGGAATGGGACAGGCCGGCGTACATGGCGGCCTCCTTGCCGAAATTCCGGGAAAAGGACAGATAACGGACGTTCTCATGGGCGGCGGCCAGCCCCTTCATCTTCAGGAGCGTGGAATCCCGGCTTCCGTCGTCCACAAAAATATAAGTAAACTGATAGCCTGCCATGGAGGATACGACCTTTTCCGTGGTCTCGTAGAAGGTTTCCAGCACTTCTTCCTCGTTGAAGCAGGGGACGATAATATCTACAGAATTCATAGGTCTACCTTGCCTGTTTAACTGGATTTGAGATCAGCATAATTCACATATATTGTAGTATACCCACCAGTAAATGTAAATGAATAAAATTTTTAAAATTTTATGTATAAAACAGGAGGGGAGGGAATACACATAGTATTAGCCTAAAATGGCGGGGAGCGAAAAAAGACGAAACAATCTGAAAGGAGAAATACGAATGTCAGAGAAAATCATGGAAAACAACAAGGTCACTGTGATAGGAGAGATCATTTCCGGTTTTACCTTCAGCCATGAGGTGTTTGGGGAGGGGTTTTACCTGACGGAGGTCTCCATCAACCGGCTCAGCGAGCAGAAGGACATCATTCCGCTGCTGATCTCGGAGCGGCTTTTGGACATTACCGGGGATTATACCGGGATGATCGTGGAAGCCTCCGGCCAGTTCCGCTCATACAACCGGCATGAGGGAACGAAAAACCGGCTGGTGCTCTCGGTCTTCGTGCGGGAGATCGCTTTCCTGGAGTCCTTCAGCGATTATACGAAGACCAATCAGATCTTCCTGGACGGGTACATATGCAAGACCCCCATTTACCGGAAAACTCCGCTGGGAAGGGAGATCGCGGATCTTCTGGTGGCGGTGAACCGTCCCTATGGGAAGTCCGACTATATCCCCTGCATCGCCTGGGGGAGGAATGCCAGATATGCTTCCGGCTTTGAGGTGGGGAGCCGCATCTGCGTGTGGGGGCGCGTCCAGAGCCGGGAATACGTGAAGCGGCTCAGCGAGACGGAGAGTGAAAAGAGAGTGGCCTACGAGGTGTCCGTGAGCAAGCTGGAATGGATGGAATAGGTTGCAATATTTGGAAAAGGGTGGTAGAATGTAGAAAAATACGGATGGTATGACCTAAAGGGGGAGCCATGAAGAAGGGAAAGATCCAGGTGCTGTGCGGGAAAGGCAGCGGAAAGAGCGCCTGCGCAGTGGGATTGGCTGTAAATGCCGCCGGACGGAATCAGAATATTGTGATCATCCAGTTTTTGAAGGGGAAGAGCGAGGAGAACGCCATCAGGGATCGGCTGGAGCCGGAGATCCGGGTCTTTTCCTTTGAGAAATCGGAGAAGCCTTACTGCCAGCTGAGCAAAGAGGAGCAGGAGGAGGAAGCCTCCAATATGCGAAACGGTCTCGGCTTTGCCAAAAAGGTGCTTTCCACCAGGGACTGCGACGTGCTGATCCTGGATGAGATACTGGGGCTTCTTGACTATGGGATCATCGAAGCCTCCGACATCGTCAAGCTTCTGGAGGCGGGCGGTGAAGAGGTGGACATCATCATGACGGGGATCGTGTTCCCGGAAGAGCTGTTCCCTTTTGTGGATAAGATCACCAGGATCGATTCCGTGGAGATCAAGAAAGAATCCTGACGGGCCTTCGGTTGACAAGGCCGCGGGTTCGTGATATGATAGTTAGACCAATAGGAAAAAACAGTAACAGTAAATGTAGAGGTTGCATTTTTCATCAGTATGACGGCGGATATGTACAGGCATAGCGGAGGCCGGCAGAAAGGGGAAGATGCCGAAGGGGACGGCCGCCTGGACACCGTTTCCCTGGGCGTATGGTTAAGAGCCATGCGACTGTCATCCTGCCGGATGGAGAGCTACTTATTGAGACAGATGGTGCGGGATTCCCGCACAGTCGTGGAGCTTTAAGAGCTGGCCTCTGGCCAGCTCTTTTTTTCTCCGCGGGGATGCCGGCTCCCGGAAGGGATCCCGGCAGGCCGTGCAAAAGGAGCGCGCTGCCCCGGCGGAGCTTATGGCAGGACATTTCAGAAGAAGGAGGAAAAGTATGGCAGTTTTCAAAGGCGCAGGCGTAGCGATCATCACACCGTTCCACGAGGACGGGAGCGTAAATTATGAAAAGCTGACAGAGCTTCTGGAGGAGCAGATCGCGGGAGGGACCGACAGCATCATCATCTGCGGGACCACAGGAGAGGCATCTACCCTCACCCACGAGGAGCATCTGGACGTCATCGCCCATGCGGTCAAGGTGGTGGACGGAAGGATCCCCGTGATCGCGGGTACCGGCTCCAACTGTACGGAGACGGCGGTCTATCTGTCGGTGGAGGCGGAAAAGGCCGGGGCGGATGCCCTTTTGCAGGTCACGCCTTATTACAACAAAGCGACTCAGAAAGGCCTCATCGCCCACTTCACCGCGGTGGCGGAGGCTGTGAAGATCCCCATCATCTTATATAATGTGCCCAGCCGCACCGGCTGCAACATCCTGCCGGAGACGGCGGTCTATCTGGCCAAGAATGTTCCCAATATCGTGGGGATCAAGGAAGCCTGCGGGAATATCGCCCAGGTGGCGAAGCTGGCCCAGCTGGCGGACGGCCGCATCGATATTTATTCCGGAAACGACGATGAGGTGGTGCCGATCCTGGCGCTGGGCGGTCTGGGCGTGATCTCCGTGCTGTCCAACGTGGCGCCTAAGAATACTCATGACATGGTCATGAAGTTCTTTGAGGGGGATGTGGCGGAGAGCCGCAGACTCCAGCTGGAAGCGCTGCCGCTGATAAACGCCCTGTTCTGCGAGGTGAATCCCATCCCGGTCAAGACGGCCATGAACCTCCTGGGCAAGGAGTGCGGGCCGCTGCGGGGACCTCTTTCTCCCATGGAGCCCCAGAATGAGGAGCGTCTCAAGAAGGCGCTGGTGGATTACGGCTTCAAGCTTGCGTAGATCAGAAAGGAAGGATATTTATGGTAAGAGCGATCATGCACGGCTGCAACGGCCATATGGGACAGGTGATCTCCGGTCTGGCGGCAGCCGATGACGGCATCGAGATCGTGGCGGGCGTCGATCTCAACGATACGAAGGAGAATCCCTATCCGGTGTTTAAGTCCCTCTGGGACTGTGACGTAGAGGCGGACGTGATCATAGATTTCTGTTCGGCCAAGGCCATCGACGGGCTTTTGGACTACAGCCTGGAGAAGAAGATCCCCGTGGTGGTCTGCACAACGGGACTTTCTGAGGAGCAGACGGCCAGGGTGAAGGAGATCTCCTCCTCCGTGGCTGTGCTCAAGTCGGCCAATATGTCCCTGGGCATCAATATGCTGCTGAAGCTTTTGAAGGAGGCGGCTCTGACCCTGGCTCCTGCCGGATTTGACATCGAGATCGTGGAGCGCCACCACAACCAGAAGGTGGACGCCCCCAGCGGGACGGCCCTGGCTCTGGCAGATTCCATCAATGAGGCGCTGGATGACCGGTATGTCTATAAATATGACCGTTCCCAGGTGCGGGAGAAGAGATCCAAGAATGAGATCGGCATAAGCGCCGTCCGGGGTGGCAATATAGTCGGCGACCACGAGGTGATCTTTGCCGGCACCGATGAGGTGATCGAGTTCAAGCATACGGCGTATTCCAAGGCAGTATTTGCCAAGGGCGCTCTGGAAGCGGCCAAATTTCTGGCGGGCAAGCCTGCCGGTTTTTATGACATGAGCGACGTGATCGGCTGACAGATGGAAGATTTTTCCGTTTTAATTTTCTCCTGAAAGCGCATATTAACAAATAGAATATGCGCAAAAAGGAGGAAATGCGATGAAGATAAAAAAGCTGACCATGATCCTGACCCTGCTTCTTTTGACGGTTTTCCTGGCGGCGGGCTGCGGCGGACGCACCGGTGAGGACAATGGCACCACCAACGGCGCCGAAACCCATGAGTCCGCGGAAAATAAAGATGAGAGCGATAAAAACGACGGACAGACGAGAGCTTCCGACGACCGCGGGACAGAGGACGGCCAAGGGGTACTGGAGGACGCCGGAGAGGACATGAGCAAAGCGCTGGACAGGGCGGAGACGGATATGAGCCGCGATGTGAGCCGCGGCGCGAAGGAAGCAGAAGAATAAGGACAGAAAGCAGAAGGCGGGCACGGAGATCAGAGTGCGCCGCCTTTTTTGCGGAGCGCAGCCTGCCCGGAGGAGAAGGCTCCAGGCAGCAGAAGCTTCCTTTATTTATACAGGACGGCCGGGGCGGTTTCCGGGCCCGGGGAAGGGCGGGATCCGCGCCCGTGGCCTGCATCGGCGGAAAAGCCCGAAGTTAGGGGCTTCTTTTTGCCATAACCGCGGTTTTTGTTCAAAATTGCGGTTGCGTTATCTATGGCCTTATATTATAATTTGCTTGTTAGCGGCAGTGTTTGGCATCAGAGGGAAGGGACGTATATGCAGGATATGGATTTTGAGAATCTGGACTGCCTCCGGGAGGAGTGCGGAGTGTTTGGAGTTTACGACTTTGACAGGAATCCGGTGGCGCCTACCGTTTATTACGGGCTTATGGCTTTGCAGCACAGGGGGCAGGAAAGCTGCGGGATCGCAGTCACCGATACCCAGGGGCCCAAGGGCCGTGTCCGTGTCCACAAGGGCATGGGGCTGGTCCATGAAGTCTTTACGCCGGAGACCCTGGACGGACTGGGATATGGAGACATCGGCGTGGGACATGTCCGATACTCCACGGCAGGATCCAGTACCAGGGAAAATGCCCAGCCTCTGGTCCTCAACTATATAAAGGGAACGCTGGCTCTGGCCCATAACGGCAATCTGGTCAACGCGCCGCAGCTGCGGAGAGAGCTGGAGCATGACGGAGCCATTTTCCAGACCACCATTGACTCGGAAGTGATCGCTTACCACATCGCCCGCGCCAGGGTGAAGTCCCGCTCGGTGGAAGAGGCGGTGGGAAAGGCCATGGAAAAGCTTTCGGGAGCGTACTCTCTGGTGATCATGAGCCCCAGAAAACTGATCGGGGCCAGGGATCCCTTCGGATTCCGGCCGCTCTGCATCGGAAAGAGGGGAAATGCCTATATCCTGTCTTCTGAGACCTGCGCCCTGGATACGGTGGGAGCCGAGTTTGTCCGGGACGTGCTTCCGGGAGAGATCGTGACCATCACAAAAGACGGGATACAGTCGGATACCAGCCACTGCCTGTCTCCTGAGAGACAGGCCAGATGTGTTTTTGAATATATTTATTTTGCCAGACCGGATACCAACATCGACGGCGTGAGCGTATACCACGCCAGGCTGGCGGCCGGCCGCTTCCTGGCCCAGGATCATCCGGTGGAGGCGGATCTGGTGGTGGGAGTCCCGGAGTCGGGCAATGCGGCGGCCCAGGGCTACGCGCAGGAGTCGGGGATCCCCTACGGCACTGCCTTTGTGAAGAACAGCTATGTGGGCAGGACGTTTATCAAGCCCAAGCAGAAGAGCCGCGAGTCCAGCGTCCAGGTGAAGCTCAATGTGCTGAAGGAGGCGGTGGACGGAAAGCGGATCGTGATGGTGGACGATTCCATAGTCCGCGGCACCACCTGCGGCAGGATCGTGAATATGCTCCGCAGGGCCGGGGCCAGAGAGGTCCATGTGAGGATCTCGGCGCCGCCGTTTCTGCATCCCTGCTATTTCGGCACCGACATCCCGTCGGAGGACCAGCTGATCGCCCACGGGAGGACTGTAGACGAGATCCGAAAGGAGATCGGAGCCGACAGCCTCGGATACCTGGAGCTTTGCCGGCTGCCCCAGATGGCCGGAGGCAGGCCCATCTGTACGGCCTGTTTCAGCGGCGATTATCCCATTGATCCCCCTGCGGAGGATATCCGCGGTGAATATACCAGATAACCCATGGATTTCGGAAAGGAACAGTTTATGTACGACAGATACCAAAGCCCCTTATCGGAGCGCTATGCCAGCAAAGAAATGCAGTATATCTTTTCCCCGGACAAGAAGTTCCGCACATGGAGGCGGCTGTGGATCGCCCTCGCGGAGGCGGAGCATGAGCTGGGGCTTCCCGTTACGGAAGAACAGATCGAAGAGCTGAAGGCCCACAAGGATGATATCAATTATGAAGTGGCCAGGCAGCGGGAAAAGGAAGTGCGCCACGACGTGATGTCCCATGTGTATGCCTACGGCGTCCAGTGTCCCAAGGCAAAGGGCATCATCCATCTGGGAGCGACTTCCTGCTATGTGGGAGATAATACGGATATCATCCTGATGACGGAAGCCCTCCGGCTGGTGAAGAAGAAGCTGGTCAATGTCATCGGAGAGCTGGCCAAGTTCGCGGACCAGTACAAGGCTCAGCCTACCCTGGCTTTTACCCATTTCCAGCCGGCCCAGCCGACGACGGTGGGAAAGAGGGCCACGCTCTGGCTCCAGGATCTGACCATGGACCTCCAGGATGTGGAGTACGTCCTCAGCACCATGAAGCTTTTGGGCTCCAAGGGGACCACCGGCACCCAGGCCAGCTTTTTGGAGCTGTTTGACGGCGACCATGAGAAGGTAAAGCAGGTGGATCAAAAGATCGCGGAGAAGATGGGATTCTCCGGCTGCTATGCCGTTTCCGGCCAGACGTATTCCAGGAAGGTGGACAGCCGCGTCCTGAACGTACTGGCGGGGATCGCCCAGAGCGCCCACAAGTTTTCCACTGACATCCGTCTCCTCCAGCATCTGAAGGAAGTGGAGGAGCCTTTTGAGAAGAGCCAGATCGGTTCTTCCGCCATGGCTTATAAGAGGAACCCCATGCGCAGCGAGCGGATGGCGTCCCTGGCGGACTATGTGATGGCGGATGCCATGAACCCCATGCTGGTGGCTTCCACCCAGTGGTTTGAGAGGACCCTGGACGATTCGGCCAACAAGCGTCTCAGCATCCCGGAAGGCTTCCTGGCTGTGGACGGGATCCTGGATCTGTATCTGAACGTGGTGGACGGCTTGGTGGTATATCCCAAGGTCATCGAGAAGCGGCTGATGTCCGAGCTGCCCTTCATGGCCACGGAAAACATCATGATGGATGCCGTCAAGGCCGGCGGAGACCGCCAGGAGCTCCATGAGAGGATCCGTACCCTGTCCATGGAGGCGGGACGGAATGTGAAGGAATTCGGCCGTGAGAATAATCTGCTGGAGCTGATCGCCGCGGATCCGGCTTTCAATATGAGCCTGGAAGATCTGAAGAAGGCCATGGAGCCGTCCCGGTATGTGGGCCGTTCCAAGGAGCAGGTGGAGGAATTCCTCGCGGAGGTGGTAGATCCGATCCTGGAGGAAAACAAAGACCTGTTGGGCGTAAAAGCAGAGATCAACGTTTGATTAGGAGGATATAAGAATGGTAAGAGCGATAGTAGGAGCCAACTGGGGCGATGAGGGAAAGGGCAAGATCACGGATATGCTGGCAGAGAAATCGGATATCATCATCCGGTTCCAGGGAGGGAGCAATGCGGGCCATACGATCATCAACGACTATGGCAAGTTCGCGCTGCACCTTCTGCCCTCCGGCGTTTTCTACAGCCACACCACCAGCATCATCGGAAACGGAGTGGCTCTGAATATCCCTTATCTGGTGAAGGAAGTCCAGGACCTGGTATCCAAGGGAGTGCCGGAGCCGAAGATCCTGGTTTCCGACAGGGCGCAGATCCTGATGCCTTATCACATCCTCTTCGATACATACGAGGAGGCCAGGCTGGCAGGGAAATCTTTTGGTTCTACCAAGTCCGGCATCGCGCCTTTCTATTCGGATAAATATGCCAAGATCGGCTTCCAGGTCAGCGAGCTGTTTGAAGACCCGGAACAGCTGATGGATAAGGTGAAGAACGTCTGCACGCTGAAGAACGTCATGCTGGAGCATCTCTATCACCAGCCGCCGCTGGTGCCGGAGGAAGTCTTCCAGACTCTCCAGGAATATAAAGAAATGGTCGCTCCCTATGTGTGCGACGTATCGGCTTATCTCCATGAAGCCATCAAGGAAGGGAAGAATATCCTGCTGGAGGGACAGCTGGGATCTCTCAAGGATCCGGATCACGGGATCTATCCCATGGTGACGTCCTCCTCTACCCTGGCGGCATACGGCGCCATCGGCGCGGGGATCCCTCCTTATGAGATCCGGAATATCACCACGGTGGTGAAGGCGTATTCCAGCGCCGTGGGCGCGGGCGCCTTTGTCAGCGAGCTGTTCGGCGACGAGGCTGTGGAGCTGCGCAACCGGGGCGGAGACGGCGGAGAGTACGGCGCCACCACGGGCCGTCCCAGGAGAGTGGGCTGGTTTGATGCAGTGGCTACCCGCTACGGCTGCCGGGTACAGGGCGCCACCGAGGTGGCTCTGACTGTGCTGGATGTGCTGGGGTATCTGGATGAGATCTCCATCTGCGTCGGCTACGAGGTGGACGGAAAGGTCATCACGGACTTCCCCGTGACCTCCGTGCTGGAGCGGTGCAAGCCGGTGTATAAGAAGCTGCCCGGCTGGAAGTGCGATATCCGCGGGATCAAGGATTATGAAGACCTGCCGGAGAACTGCAAGAACTATATCTGCGAGATCGAGAAAGAGATCGGCGTGCCCATCACGATGGTTTCCAATGGTCCCAAGCGTCATGAGATCATCGAGAGAAAGCCGCAGATCTGAAGACAGGGGAACGGCCATGGTTCGCACTCTGATCTTTGATATTGGGAATGTGCTGGCGGATTTCAACTGGCGGGCCTATCTGGCCGGCTGGAAGCTGCCGGAGGAAGAACGCTGCATCGTGGAGAGGGAGTTGTTTTTAAGTCCCCTCTGGAAGGAGATCGACCGCGGAAAGCTCTCCGATGAGGAGATCCTGACCCGGGTCTGTTCCAAGGCTCCCCGGCTGGAAGAGACCATCCGGAAGATATACGGGGGCGCCGCCGTGGCCGTCTCTCAGAATGATTACGCTCCCGGCCTTTTGAAGAGGCTCAAGGAGCAGGGCTTCCGGATCTATATCCTTTCCAATTATGGGAAGACCTTTTATGAGGAGCGGCTGTCCCATTTTGAATTCCTGCGGTATACGGACGGACAGGTGGTCTCCTATCAGGAGGGCCACATCAAGCCGGAGCCGGAGATCTATGAGAAGCTGCTGTCCCGGTACGGGATCTGCCCTGAGGAAGCGCTCTTTTTCGACGACCTGCCGGAGAACTGCAGGGCGGCGGAGGCGTTCGGCATACATACGATCCAGGTGGACGGATATGAGTCCATCCTCCGGGGACTGAGAGAATACGGAATCGGATAAATTAAGAAGGGTCCTGCGGACGGCAGGACCCTTCTTCTGTGTGCGCCCAGCGGCCGGGATCACTCCGCGGCTTCCCAGGCGGCTTCGCTGTCGAAGAATTCCACCTGGATCTGGAACTGTCTGGTCTCTCCCGGCTTGATGAACTGGAGAGTGCCGTTTTTGCGGAGCTCCGCGCGGCCCTCCAGCTTGCTGATGCAGGGCTCCAGACCAAGTACATAATCCCGCTCGCCCATCATCTTCCACTGGGTCATATAGGGGATCTGGGCGGCATCCCAGCGGATGGCCAGGCCTACGCCGGCGGCGGGGCTG
>CAJFUL010000012.1 GCA_904420245.1 Candidatus Paralachnospira avium | reverse complement strand
GGCATGGCCCGTGGATTCGTTTGTCGAGGCCAATGATTTTACCGGGAAGACGGTGATCCCCTTCTGCACATCGGCAAGCTCCGGTCTGGGCGACAGCGGCGCGCTTTTGGCGGAGATGGCCGGCACCGGAGACTGGCAGGAAGGGATGCGGTTCCGCTCCAGTGTTTCGCAGGAGGACGTGGCATCCTGGATAGACAGCCTTGGTCTTTCCTTCTGAAAACAGAGGGGATTTCGGGAGACAGACATCTTCGTGCGGCGCGGACAGTCCGGAAAAAACCTGTAATGCTTCAAATATTTGCTTTTTGATGCTGGAAGAGCCGCCGGATCGGAAAATCCGGCGGCTCTTCTTAATATACGGAATTCCCCATGTGCAGTCCTTACTTCCCGGGCAATACCTTACGCTTGGCATAGAGGAATATAGGCAGAGCGATCAATCCGACAAGGAAAACGCCGGATATCCCCATTTTTTAAGTTTCTTCTTTTTTCCTGCGGCCATATACTACGGCGGCCGCAGAGACTCCCGCCGCAAGCAGCAGGCCGAACCACAAAGTCTGTCTGCCGTTATCTCCGGTCTGCGGTGAAGCGGCATCGCCGGTCTGGTTCCCGCCGGTGGGAACGTTGGGATCCGTTGACGGCCCGGAAGGTATTTCGCCCGGCTTTGACGGCTCTTCTGCCGTTCCCGCCGCCGGGATTTCGATCGCCGCCTTCGCATAGCCGCAGGCGGTGCATTCCTCGTGCCGTGAGCCTGCCTCTGTCGCGGTA
The DNA here is from genome assembly GCA_904420245.1 of Candidatus Paralachnospira avium. Lineage (GTDB taxonomy): Bacteria > Bacillota > Clostridia > Lachnospirales > Lachnospiraceae > Lientehia > Lientehia avium. The sequence continues at coordinate 45,260 of CAJFUL010000012.1, read as the reverse complement.
GCTTCCATATCCGTCACCCATTCATAGGTATGGGGGGCTTCATTCATTTTGTTCCCGCAATTGACACACTCGTTCCAATGACCGGCTTCGTCAGACTTCCATTCTGTCCCTGCCGTATGACCAGTCGCCGGGATCCTGCCATACTCGTCAAGGTCCGCAATTTCCACTTTGCCCGCTTCGTCCTCAAAATGCCTGCCGCAGGTTTCGCAGGTGAAGTACGCGGCCCTGCCCGGCGTCGTGCAGGCTGCGTCTATACGATCCGTCTTTTGCATGGAATGTCCCAGCGGGCCGGCTTCCACATCTTTTTGATCGCTGTACTCCGTACCGTTGAAGGTCACCTTCGCCGTACAGCTTGTCATTCCGGCTCCGGTGCAGGTGGCGGGAATCTCAACGGTGCTTGTAATATCGGCGTTCAGGCTTTGGGTATGCGCGCTGTCGTTTTGACAGGTAAATGCCGCCGAAGCGGTTTTTCCATCGTCAGACCAGTTCCAAACCGGCGAGCTCCAGTCATGCCCTGTTTGTGGGATCGTAACAGCTTCCATCGTAGTTGCGGCGCTTCCCTGCGCGTCGGAAAACAGCGCACGGCACGTGGAACACTCCCAATACTGCTCATTTCCCGTTTCCGTACAGGACGGCGCCCTGTAGGGATGTTCAGTCAGGGCATGTCCGCCAAGCACGCCGTATTCGCTGCCGCAGGTGGTACAGGCTGCCCGTTCCTGACAGGTGGCGGCGCCGCCCGAGCAGGCTGCTTCGTCAAGCTGTGTTCCGCAGCCGTTCAGGCAGACATGGTAATGCCTGTCGTTTACCTGCGTCCATTCGCCGGCTGGATTGTGGTTATCGGGATCGATATTCCCGTATTCGCTGCCGCAGTTTTCGCAGACTGCCTTTGACATACAGGTGGCAGTACCGCCCTCATGCGCGCATGGATACTGGCAAACCGTGCATTTCCCGTTTTGCCAATCATGGTTTTCTTCGGCGCTCACTTCGGCATGGCAGCAGCTGTATTCCTGCTTATGTGTGTTTTGCGTCTGTATCCAGACAATAGTGCCGGTGTGGCTGCCGGGGTCTGCCGCGCCGTATTCGGCGCCGCACACGCTGCAGATGGCCTTGTTTACACAGGTGGCTGCACCGCTTGCGCAGGATTCTGTCTCTTCATCGGCACAATTTTGGCAGACGCGGGTATGCGTGCCGTCCCCATTACTCTGCCAGCTGCCCCAGCTATGGCCCGCGGCTGTCCCGTCTGTAAAGGTCTCCGTTCCCGCGGCTCCGCATGCGCAGGAATAGTAATATTCTGCCGGATCCGTACAGCTGGCGGCTGACGCAAGGTAGGCATCGGAAACAACCTGCCGATCGTAACGGCACGCCTCAAAGACCGCTGTCACGGTCACATTGCCGCCGGGCATGGTAAATTTGTTTTCCGTGACCGTAATCGTGCCGGAGGCAGCCCGCCATTCCACAAAATGATTTCCTTCGCCTGGGCTGGCGGTCAGGACGACCTCCTCCCCCTGCACCGCGATGGACGGATTTGCGGAAGCGCTGCCTTCCCCGTCCGTTTCCACCGTCACGGCATAGCAGCCGGGGACCGTCATTTTCAGCTTACCGCTTACGTTGCCCGCCGCGTCTTTGACAGCGATGTAAATATCCTTTGCGCCCGCGCCGGAGAGGCCGCTTAAGGTAATGGCGTTTTCCCCGGCGGTACAGGCCGCACCGCTGCCGTCGGTATTTACCTCCGTACCCTCAGCCGCGCCGCTTTCCACGACGGTATAGTAATAGCTGCCCGCTTCGTCGCTGGTAAATGTTACCGTGGCTTCGGTCCCTTTTTCACGGACCGCCGTTCCTGCCTTCAAGGCTGGCGGAGTGACGTCCGGTTCTTTTACTGTGAGAGCGATATCCACAAATGCGCTGGCGTAGTCGGTCTTATAAGCGCCGTTGTACTGCTCGCTGAACACCTTGAGGGTATAGCTGCCCGCAGCCAGGCCGCTGGGGATTGCGATACCGGCCGTTCCGTCTGCGCTGTTCTGGGCAATGCGCCCATAATAGAGGATGCTGCCGCTGCCGTCCACGAGCATGGCAGAGACATACTCGTTGCCGCCCGTCCGAGCGCAGGAATAGTCAACTTCGACCGTCCAGTCGGAATAATCGTCATCTACAGATGTTTCGCTGCCGGTGGCAGCCGTAAAACCGTTCCGGCTGCTGTCCAGAAGCGTCAGCTTCCACTCGCTGACGGCATAGTCCGAAACGGCAGTCAGAGCGCCGTCCATGCCGTTTTGAGATTTTCCGTTTTCAGCGGCGGAGGTGAAGAGGACAGCGCTTGGATCCAGGTTGAAAGCCGGGCGCGTCCACAGCTGGGCATTCAAATTGTTGGCCACCACATAACCATACGACAGGACGGAGCCGGCGCCGTTCCAGGAACCGGCCGCTGCGCTGGGCGAGCGAAGCCACCAGTGAGTCCAGGAGCTTCGCGCATCGTTGTCAGTAAAACCGTATGCGCTGTTTTCCACCTCCTCCGCGGAAAGGAAAAACACCTTATCTCCGTTCAGGATATTTTCAGAATTGACAAAATGCTCGGTTGAGTTGCTGCTGCTGGTATACGCATCGTCGCTTTTCGTGGTCGCCAAAACGGCGGCCTGCTCTGCGGAGCTGAAGCTGCTGCTGTAAAAATTTCCGCACCAGACCTTTGCATCGCTGTCCTGCCATGCGCTGCTGGCCTTATCGTTGTCAAAGCCGGTTTCGCCTAACAGATCCTCGGAAAGCAGGAACAGACCGCTGGTCCCTGTGTTGGTCTGGTCGTCCAGCACCCGCCATTTGACAGGGTTATTGTTCCATATGCCATAGTAGATATAGTCATATCCGGCGGCGCTGTCCCAGCCGCTGATGCTTCCTGTGCCGGCCTGGATGGACGTTTCCACCGGGATCATCGAAACTTCTTTCAGCTCGCTGGCATAGTCGGTCGTCTTGTCCCCGTTATATTGCTCATTGAAAATATATAGTGTATCGGTTTTGCTGTTAAAATCCTCCGGCAGCGTGACCTGTACCGTGCCGCTTTCACTGGAAACACTTTGCAGGCGCCCGTAATAGGCAATATCGCCGTTTTCATCCATAACGGCAGCAGAGATGTATTCGTTGTCCCCGGTGACTGCGTCAGAGTACGCTGCGGTCAAGGTATTGCCATTTACCGATGTCGTCGCTATGTTGAAATTGCTGCGTTTTTCATCCAGCAGTGTCAGCTTCCACTCGTTTCCGGCATAGTCCGAAACGGCAGTCAGACCGTCGTCCATGCCGTTTTGAGATTTTCCGCCCTCGGCGGCGGAAGTGAAGAGGACAGAGTTCGAATCCAGGTTAAAAGCCGGGCGCGCGTAACGGAGATAGCTCACGGAATCATCGCACACAGCGCCGAAAACGTAGACAAGGCCCGACCACCACGCATAGGAGGCGCTGGGAGAACGAAGCAGCCAATCGCCATCGCTGACACGTGCCTCATCATTTGTAAATCCGTACGCACTGGTTTCCACTTCCTCTGCCGACAGGAAAAATACCTTATCCCCGTTTAGGATATTTTCAGAAGCCTTAAAGGATGTGCCATAGCGGCTGCCGCTGGTAAAAGCAGGATCGCTTTTTGTGGTTTCCAAAATCGCGGCGAGCTCGGCGGCGGAAAAAGCATCGGTTACGCTGTTTCCCTCAATTCCCGCAAAATCCTTGCACCACGCCTGCGCATTGCTGCCCTGCCATACGTTATTCCCTGTATTATCAAAATACACGCCGCCCTGATAGCCCGTTCCCAGCAGCGCTTCGGACAACAGAAAGAGTCCTTCGCTTTGAGTGTTGGTCTGGTCGTCCAGCACCCGCCATTTAATGGGGCCGGAAGCGGTGTACACGTCCGGCGCTGTCCAGTAGCCATAGTAGATATAGTCATATCCGGCGGCGCTGTCCCAGCCGCTGATGCTTCCTGTGCCGGCCTGGATGGCCTTGCCGGTATCTGCGGCAAAGGCCGCGGCCGGCATCAGCGTCAATATCAGGCACAGGCAAAGCAGTATTGCCGTCAATCGTTTTTTCATAATGCGTCCTCCTTTGGATCGTTTGTTTTGTCCCGTTTGCGGTATTTGCTGCAAAGCACAGTGATAATGACGGCTGCGGTAAAGGAGATCACTCCTACCAGCACATAGCCGCCCACCTCCTCGTGCAGCAGGATGGAACCATACACGGAAAGCGCGGCGGAATGTTTGGAACCTGTGAACGCTCCGATCGTTCCAACCAGAGAAATAAACAGGAGCAGGCACAAGGCTGACAGAATGTAAAGGGCGCGCTTTTCCTGTCTGCGCTGTCTTTGGCGCACTCTTTTTTTCACCAGTCCGACACGGGCCGCTGTATGATACATTCTGATCGTCCTCCTTTCCGAAAAACATCTTTTACTTATATAAGTACAAAAACCTCAAAAAACTCTCACCTGAAAATCCGATTTTTTAAATATTTTTGGCAAAAAAGCCGCCAGATGGCGGCAGGGTGTGGTTCTGTTCCATTTTCCGTCCAGACGAGAAACGACGAAAGGAATGTTCCCGCAAGCCCATATCCTGCGATAACTCCGCAGACGATGTGCATAGCTCCTGTTCCAAATCCCCGTATCAGCAGAAAACCCAGGTGTTTCGCTCCATGCTGTATCAGATAGCAGATATTTTCAAAGGTGACAAATCCGGCTGCGCCGTAAAAGGCGGCAAAAAGGTGTTCACATAAGCCGGGATCAGGCAGGCCCCCATGCCTGCGAACGTAAAGAGATAAAAGCGAGATACCGCTTCCCCATGCGGAAAGCGGCCGCGAAGAGCGGAGCGGCGATACAGACGAATATATTTTCAATATAGGTCATGTTCGCACCGCCTTTCTCACTGCCGGGAACAGCGCAAGAATCACGGCCGTCACGGCGAAGTCAAACCAAAAGCAGGGAATTGCAAGAGTGTCGCTCACTCAGGGATAGCTGGAGAGCCACAGGCAGTTTTCCAGAACGGCATAACCTATCATAACAAGGTGGAAAAACCGCTTGACCTGATCCGGCTTCGGCTGCTTGCTTTGCCAGACAAGCCCTCGAAAAAGAAAGCAGCTTATCCGGCCGATGTCAGACACATAGAATCTCAGAAAGACCAGGCATGGCAAGGGATGTCCCCTTTGGTGACGGCTGCGGGCAGGCGGGGCGCATGGCTGAATGGCGGGCGTGGGGCGGAACGGGAGCAGTAACTTCCAGGTTTAAAGCAGGTAACAAATGGAGACTTCTGGTCCGGCGCCCATAGGCCTATAATGAGAGCATGAGAAATCAGAACCAGGAGGAGGAATCGTGATGGAATATGCAGTCTTGAACAACGGAGTAAAAATGCCCATGGAAGGGATCGGGACCTTCTTGATGTCGCCGGATGAAGCGGAATCGGCAGTCCTAAGCGCACTGCAGTGCGGCTGCCGGCTCATTGACACAGCCAATGCCTATCTCAACGAAAAAGCGGTGGGACGCGCCATGAAAAGATCCGGCGTTCCCAGGAATGAGATCTTCCTGGAGACAAAGCTGTGGCCCAGCTTTTACCGGCAGGCAGATGCCGTGGAGAAGACTTTGGAGCGGCTGGATACGGATTATATCGATCTGCTCTTGCTCCATCAGCCCGCAGGAGATTACATTGCCGGGTATCAGCTGATGGAAAAGGCGTATAAAGAGGGAAAGGTAAGGGCCATCGGTCTTTCCAATTTCACGGAAGAACAGATCCGGGAGATCCTGAAGATCTGCGAAGTGAAGCCCGCCCTGCTCCAGACAGAGATCCATCCCTATTCCCAGGAGAAGGAACTGAAGCGTTTCCTGGATCAGGAAAAGATCGTGATCCAGGCCTGGTATCCCCTGGGACACGGCGACAAGTCCCTGATGGAAGAGCCGCTGTTTGCAAAGCTGGGAAAGAAATACGGGAAATCCAGCGCACAGATCATCCTGCGGTGGCATATCCAGGCGGGAGACATCGTGATCCCCGGCTCCAAAAATCCCGCTCATATCCGGGACAATTTTGATCTGTTTGATTTTGCCCTGACCGGGGAAGAGATGGATAGGATCGGAGCCATGGACAGGAAGAAGCGGTATTATACCAGTACGCCGGAGACGCTGAAAGGATATGCCAGGATGGTCCCTCCGGTGGATGAGCAGAAATAGGAGCTGCATGGGCCGGAGAGAGGATCCGGAGCAGAGGCAGGAAACAGAGAAAGGAAGGTATGGGATATGGAATATGCGGTTTTGAACAACGGTGTGAAGATGCCCAGACTGGGCTACGGTGTCTATCAGGTGTCCAATGAGGAATGTGAGAGATGTGTACGGGACGCCATAAGCGTGGGATACCGGGCCATGGAGGATGCGTACCGGGACGGAAAGCTGCGGGCCATAGGCGTGAGCAACTTCTATCCGGACCGGCTCATCGACCTGTGCCAGTTCGCGGATGTGACTCCGGCGGTGAACCAGGTGGAGACCCATGTCTTCCAGCAGCAGAGGACGGCCCATGAATATATGAAGAAATACGGAGTCCAGCATGAGTCCTGGGGCCCCTTTGCCGAGGGACGGAGAGATTTCTTTTCCAATCCTGTCCTGACGGAGATCGGCGCCAAATACGGGAAATCCTCTGCCCAGACGGCGCTCCGGCTCCTCCTCCAGAGCGATGTGGTCGTGATCCCCAAGTCCACCCACAGAGAACGGATGGAGCAGAATCTGGATGTCTTTGACTTTACCTTGGAGGAAGCGGATATGGAAGCCATCCGGAAGCTGGATGAGGGAGAAAGCCTGTTTTTCAGCCACTATGACCCGGCCACCGTGGAGATGCTGACGTCCATGGGAAAGACCAGGAAGGTATGAGCAGGCTTCCGGAGACGATGGGAAGGAAGATGGGAAGGATGAGGAAACTGGTTTTTTACGGCCTTCTGGCCGGCTGCCTGCTGTGTCTGGCCGGCTGCGGAACCTCCCGCGGGGAAACGGAGCAGACGGCAGAGAGCCGGACCACGGAAGAGAGCAGGACCATGGAGGAGAGCTCTGCCGCCGAAACGGAGCCGGAGACTGTGCAGGTGCCGGACAGCGAAGAGACTGCGGCGGCTCCTGTACAGACCGGGCTGATCCCGGAGCAGGTTCTGGAGGGAGAAGAAGGAGAGATCCATTTCAGCTATTATCTGCCTGACGGATACAGCGAAGAGCGGGAATATCCTCTGATGATGACCATGCCCGGCTATGACATGATGTGGTTCGGAGAGGATTCTTCCGGTTCCAACCTGGACTGGCGGGGATTCCTGTGCTGGACGGAGCTTCCGGAGGATATGATCGTGGTCTCCGCCCAGCTGACGGACTGGCATGAGACATCGGCCAGACAGGCGGTCTGGCTGACGGAATACTTCATCTCCAATTTTTTCGTGGATACGGACCGGGTCTACGCGGCCGGTTATTCGGCGGGAGGAGAGACCATGTCCCAGGCAGTATCCATGCGGCCGGATCTCTATGCGGCGTATCTCCACGGCGCGTCCCAGTGGGACGGAACATACGCGCCTGTGGCGGAGAATGGCGTGGCAGTCTACATCTATATGGCGGAAAACGATGAATACTATGGCTCCGGCCGGGCCAGGGAAGCTTACAGCGGGCTCCATGAAGCTTATGAAGCTGCCGGATGGACGGAGGAGGAGACAGACCGCGTGCTCCGGGTACAGATCCCGGACGATGCTTATTTCGCAGAACGAGGCATAAACGGGAACTATCACGGCGGCGCCAATATCGTATTTGAAGACGGGGATGTATTAAACTGGATCCTCTCCCAGAGCAAGTAAAGGAGAGACAGATATGAAAGTTCTTTTGGTAAACGGAAGCCCCCACAGAGAGGGATGTACGTATACGGCTCTCTGCGCGGCGGCGGATTCACTGGAGCAGAACGGCATCGGTACGGATGTATTCTGGATCGGAAAGAAACCGCTTTCCGGCTGCATTGCCCGCCGGGCGGAGACCACTGCCACCTGGGACCAGATCAATAAGTATTTCGGTCTCATGCAGATGCCCATCGTCACCTCCCGGTACTGGAATATGGTCCACGGCGCCGCGCCGCAGCAGGTATCGCAGGATCTGGAGGGACTGCAGACCATGAAGGTGCTGGGAAATAATATGGCTTATCTCCTCAAATGCATGGAAGCGGGGCGGAAGGCCGGGGTCTCCATGCCGGCCCAGGAGCCTTTTGTGTTCACCAATTTCATCCGGTGAGGAGAGCAGCGCAGGAGTCCGGGTCCGGGAAGGGCCCGGCTCCGTTTTTTATCCGATAGAGAAGATCTGCTTCCACAGAGCGGATACGCTGCGGGACCGGGCCGCGGCGGAGAGGGATCCGGCCGCTTACGGATCGTCCGCTCCTTTACGCCGTTTCGAGACAGGTGCCGCCGGCATTTTTTCCTTTATGGGAAACGCCGTTTCCATGGGACAAAACGCTTCCCGCAGCGGGATAAATTGTGCGGATATTTCCGGGATGTTAAAAAAATTCTGTTTTGACCGCCTAAAACAGAATTTTTTCTTGCCTGAACCGGAATTTTCGTGTAAACTTTAACTAGTGGATTTATTTTCTTAAGTATGGAGCGGGAGGGGGAGCTTCCGTCCGTGATCCATGTACAGCCTGGAGCGCCGGCGCTCTGCATTCGCAGGGCGCTTTTTCCGCTTTAGGGGCCGGCGGCGGTCCGATTCCGCGGCTGCGTTCTTTATATCAAATATCTAAAAGGAGGAGCAGAAAAATGAGTGAGAAAAAGAAAAGCGGCGGCGCCCTGCTGGGCGCGGCCTTCCTGATGGCGACTTCTGCCATCGGCCCCGGGTTCCTGACCCAGACAGCCAATTTCACCAGTCAGCTGCAGGCCAGCTTTGGGTTCGTGATCCTCATTTCCATCATCCTGTCCGCCGTCGCCCAGGTGAACATCTGGCGGGTGCTCTGCGTGACCGGCCTCAGGGGACAGGACGTGGCCAATAAAGTGCTGCCCGGCCTGGGCTATGTGGTGGCCTTCATGGTGGTCCTGGGCGGTCTCGTATTCAATATCGGAAACGTGGGCGGAGGCGCCCTCGGTCTCAATACCCTGCTGGGGATCCCCACCAGCGCCGGATATGTCATCGCCGGCGCCGCGGCCATCCTGGTATTCCTGTTCAAGAACGCGGGAGCCGTCATGGATACCATGACGAAGGTGCTGGGAGCCATCATGATCGTGGTGATCTTTGTCGTCATCATCGTGGTGCAGCCGCCCCTGGGCTCTGCCTTGAAGAACACCTTTGTTCCGGAGGCGCCCATGGATGACATCGTCCCGGCCACCATTACCCTCTTGGGCGGGACCGTAGGCGGATACATCACCTTCGCCGGCGCGCATCGTCTCATCGATGCGGGCATCACCGGCAAGAAGAATCTGAAGCAGATCACCAAGAGCTCCGTCATGGGCATCGGGATCGCGGCCATCGTCCGTGTCTTTCTGTTCCTGGCAGTCCTGGGCGTCGTGGTGAAGGGCGTGATCCTCGATTCAGCCAATCCGGCGGCAGACGCGTTCCTCCAGGGAGCCGGACAGATTGGCTACCGCTTTGCGGGGCTGGTTCTTTTGTGCGCCGCCGTGACCTCCATCGTGGGCGCGGCTTATACATCCGTATCCTTTTTAAAGACGTTCCATCCGGCCATTGCCAAAAATGAAAACTGGGTGGTGATCGGCTTCATCGTGGTATCGACCCTGGTGATGCTCTTCCTGGGGAATCCGGCGACTCTGCTGGTGCTGGCGGGAGCGGTAAACGGTCTGATCCTTCCGATCTCTCTGGGGATCTGCCTCATCGCCTCCAAGAAGAAATCCATCATGGGCGAGGAATACCATCATCCCACATGGATGCTCATACTGGGGATCGTTGTGGTGCTCGTCTCCGCGTATCTGGGGATCAAGACCTTCGCGACGAATCTTGGCAGTCTGTTCTGAGAAAATGCCTGAGGGAAAGGCGCCGTCCCGAAAGGACCGCGCCTTTTTACTCTATGGAAAATTCCGTTTTGATAGAGCGAAAACACTCCGGTGGGAGCGCGTTCTTTATTTTTTGATTTCAGGGCCTTTTTCCGCGGGAAGCGCGGGGAACGGCTCATGGAGGTGACAGCGATCATGCAGAATATCAGATTTTTAACGGCGGGGGATTCCTCCCTCCTGATCGAATTCGGAAAAGAGATCAGTCCGGCCGTCAACCGGAAGATAGCGGCCACGGTCCAGCTGATGAAGGACCAGAATATCGAAGGCGTGGTGGATGTGATCCCCGCCTTCTGTTCCCTGCTGGTCAACTACGATCCCAGGGTGATCCGCTATGAGGAGATCCGGGAGCGGATGCAGGCTCTGGTAAAGGTGGAGGCCAAGGCCGGACAGCAGAGACGGAAGGTCTTTGAGATCCCGGTGTGCTACGGCGGGGAATACGGGCCGGACATTGAAAATATAGCGGAGCACGCAGGCCTTTCGGTGGAAGAAGTGATAGAGCTCCACTCTTCCAGAGATTATCTGATCTATATGCTGGGCTTCCTGCCTGGCTTTACGTATCTGGGCGGGCTGGACGAGCGGCTCCATACGCCGCGGCTGGCCAATCCCAGGATCCGGATCCCCGCCGGGAGCGTGGGGATCGGAGGCTCCCAGACGGGGATCTATCCGCTGGATTCTCCGGGAGGATGGCAGCTGATGGGGATGACTCCCGTCAGGACTTACGATCCTTCCAGAGAGGTGCCGATCCTGGTGGAGGCCGGAGATTATATCCGGTTTGTCCCGGTGGATGAGGAAGAATACAACAGGATCCGGGAAGCGGTGGCCCGGGGAGAATATCAGTGCGCAGTTCACGAAGGAGAGGTGTAAAATGGGAATCCGTATACTCAAAGGAGGCATGCTGACTACGGTCCAGGATCTGGGACGGACAGGATACCAGAGCCAGGGCTTTTCCGTCGCCGGGGTCATGGATGTGCGCTCCTTCAAGATCGCGAACCTTCTCCTGGACAATCCGGAAAACGAGGCGGTGCTGGAATTTACCCTGATCGGTCCCGTCCTGGAGTTTACCTCAGCCACCATCGTGGCCATTACGGGAGGAGATTTCCAGCCGTCCATCAATGGAGAACCGGTCCCCATGTACACGGCTCTTTATGTGAACAAGGGGGACATTTTGAAATTTGGGAGCGCCAGGACCGGGAGCAGAGGATATATCGCGTTTTCCAGTTATCTGGACATCCCGGTGGTCATGGGGAGCCGCTGCACCAATATGAAGAGCGGCATCGGCGGCTTCAAGGGACGGAAGCTCCAGGCGGGGGATTACATCGGCTTCCGCATAAAGAGACGTTATCTGCCCTTCTTCCTGTCCAGGAAACTGGATCTGGATGAGTTTGACCAGGAGGAGGCGGAGCTGCGGGTCGTCATGGGACCTCAGGACGACCTGTTCAGCAAGCAGGGCCTCAGGACTTTCTTGACTCAGGAATATACGGTCACAAGTGATTTTGACAGGATGGGCTGCCGGCTGGAAGGCCCCTTCATCGCGCCCAAGAACGGCTCCGACATCATCTCCGACGGCATCGCCTTCGGTTCCGTGCAGGTGCCGTCCCACGGGAAGCCCATCATCCTGCTGTCGGACAGACAGACTACGGGAGGCTACGCGAAGATCGCCACCGTGGCGTCGGTGGACATCCCCAAGGCAGTCCAGAGAAAGACGGACCACAAGATCCGGTTCCGGGCCATTTCCGTCCAGGAGGCCCAGGCGCTCTATCTGAAGGAGATGGAGGAGTTTGATGAAATGCGCAGGCTCATCCATCAGCCCTGCAAGGAAGTCCTGGAGTGCCGTCTTGTGGCCAAGAGGCTGAGAAAGCTGTTTGAGGAAGCGTGAGCAGGAGATAGACAGAAAAGGAGAAAAGCATGGATTTAGAAAAGATTGAAGGTTTAGTAAAGATCATTGAAAATTCTTCCCTGACGGAGTTCACTCTGAAGGAGGGAGATCTGAAGATCACCATGAGCAAGCTGGACCATCCGCCTGTGGTGGCGGCCGGCGTGCCCGTGGCCTCTGCGGCTCCCGCGGCGGAAGTTCCGGGGGAAAAGGAGGAGAAAGAGGAGGAAACCCTCTTCATCACATCTCCCATCGTGGGCACCTTTTACTCAGCTCCGGCGCCGGATGCTCCCGCTTTTGTGCGGGTGGGTGACCAGGTGAGGAACGGACAGACCGTCTGCATCCTGGAGGCCATGAAGCTGATGAATGAGATCCAGAGCGAGTTTGACTGTGAGATCGAGGCGGTGTTGGTCAGCAATGAGCAGAAGGTGGAATACGGGCAGCCGCTGTTCCGGGTAAAGAAATTATAAGGAACGGAGGGAGGTTGGAACTTTTGTTCAACAAGATATTGATCGCCAACCGGGGCGAGATCGCCGTCCGTATCATCCGGGCATGCCGCAATATGGGGATCCGCAGCGTGGCGGTGTATTCCAAGGAGGACGCGAAAAGCTTCCATGTGCAGCTGGCGGACCAGAGGATCTGCATCGGAGAGGGCCCGGCCAAAAACAGCTATCTGAATATGGACCGCATCATCCAGGCGGCGAGGAATATGGGAGCCGATGCCATCCATCCCGGCTACGGCTTTCTGTCGGAGAACAGCGAGTTTGTCCGCAGATGTCAGGAAAATGGGATCACCTTCATCGGACCGGAAGCCGACGTGATCGATAAGATGGGAAACAAATCCCAGGCGAGGAGGACCATGATGGAGGCCGGCGTCCCGGTGGTCCCCGGCACCAAGGAGCCTGTCTACGATGCGGAGACAGGGAGAGAGCTGGCGGACCGGATCGGGTATCCGGTGATGATAAAGGCTTCCTCCGGAGGCGGCGGCAAGGGGATGAGGGTGGCGGCCTCGGCGGATGAGTTTGAATTCCAGTTCAACATGGCCCAGAGGGAATCGGCCAATGCGTTCGGGGATGATACCATGTATATCGAACGCTTCGTGGAGAATCCCCGTCATGTGGAGATCCAGATCATGGCGGACCAGTTCGGCCATGTGGTGGCCCTGGGGGACCGGGACTGCTCTGTCCAGAGGAACCATCAGAAGCTGATCGAGGAGTCCCCGTCTCCGGCCATCACGGAGGAGATCCGGGAAAAGATGAACCAGTGCGCGGTCCTGGCGGCCAGGACGGTGCATTATACCAACGCGGGGACCATTGAATATATCGTCAGCCCCCAGGGAGATTTTTATTTCATGGAGATGAATACCAGGATCCAGGTGGAGCACGGCGTGACGGAGATGGTGACGGGGACCGATCTGATCATCGAGCAGATCCGCGTGGCCATGGGAGAGCCCCTGAGCTTTACCCAGGAGGACGTCCAGCCCCGCGGCCATGCCATCGAGTGCCGGATCAACGCGGAGATACCGGAGAAGAACTTTATGCCCAGTCCAGGCGTCGTGGAGCATCTCCATCTTCCGGCCGGAAACGGCGTGCGGGTGGATACGGGACTGTATACCGGATACAGGATCCCCTCGGAATACGATTCCATGATCGCCAAGGTCATCGTGCACGCCGCGGACAGGGAGGCGGCTTTGCGGAAGATGCGCTCCGCCCTGGATGAGATGCTGATCATGGGGGTGGAGACCAATCTGGATTTTCAGTATCAGATCATGCGCCATCCGGTGTTCCGTGAGGGAAGGGCCGATACCGGTTTTATCGAGAATATGATGAATATGAAAAAATGAGCAGACGGGAGGAAAGACATGTACCGTGTGGATTTAAACAGCGACCTGGGGGAGAGCTTCGGCAGATATACCATCGGCAGCGACGACAGGATCATCCCCCTGATCACATCGGCCAATGTGGCCTGCGGCTTTCACGCCTCGGATCCGGTGGTGATGGATAAGACCCTCGCCATGGCGGCGGAGGCAGGGATCCGGGTGGGAGCCCATCCTGGTTATCCGGATCTGATGGGGTTTGGCCGGAGAAATATGAGTGTGACGCCGGGAGAGGCGAAGGCATATACCCTGTATCAGCTGGGTGCTTTGGAAGCGTTCGCCAGGGCCCATGGACTGAAGCTGCAGCATGTGAAGCCCCATGGGGCGCTCTACAATATGGCGGCGAAAGACTATGAGCTGTCCCGGGCCATCTGCAGCGCTGTCCGGGAATTTGACGGCAGCCTGATCGTGCTGGCCCTCTCCGGAGGAGAGCTGGCCAGGGCCGCGCAGGATATGGGGCTTCGGACGGCTCTGGAAGTATTCGCGGACAGAGGCTATGAGGAAGACGGATCCTTAGTGGACCGGCGGAAGGAAGGGGCCATGGTGACCGATGAGGAGGAAGCCATTTCCCGGGTGATCCGCATGGTCAAGGAGAAGAAGGTGAGGGCCGTCACCGGAAAGGACATTCCCATCCGCGCGGATTCCGTATGCGTGCACGGCGATGGGGAAAAGGCCCTGGCTTTTGTGGAGAAGATCCGCAGGGCCCTGAAGGAAGAGGGCGTGGAGATCTGCCCGCTGGATGAGATCGTTTGATACAGAACTTCATAAGGGATCGCGGAGGGGATCCGGAGACAGGTCAAAATGGTTTTGGCGCGTCTTCAGGATCCCTTCTTTCTGCAATCTGGAGAGCTCCGCCGACATGGCGGAGCGTTCCACACAGAGATAGTCGGCCAGTTCCTGGCGGTTATAGGGGATGTCGAAGGACAGGCTGTCATGGCGCAGAGCCTCTCCCGACAGATAGGACAGCAGCTTGTCCCTGGTCCTCCGCTTGCTCATATGGGTGATCTTGTCGTTGAAGGACAGGAGGCGGCCGGAAAGCACCGTCACCAGGTTCCGGACCAGCCGGTTGTGGTGGGAGCAGGCGGAGGGACATACATGGAGCAGCCGTCCCATTTCCAGCCGCAGGACAGTGCAGTCTGTCCCGGCAGTTATGCTTACCGTGAGGGGAGTGCCGGGACTGGCGGCAAAGGATTCTCCGAAGCACTCGCCTGGCCGGATCTTGGAGAGGACGTTCCGGTATCCCCAGAGGTCCTCCTGGATGATCAGGGCGGAGCCGGACAGCAGGAGCCCCACGGAAGCGGTGGATTCTCCGGCCCGCAGGATGTATTCATCCTTTCGGAAGCCGGCTTTTTTGGCGTCGATGCAGCGGAGGGCCGAGAGGATCTCCTCCTGGGACATCCCGGCAAAAAGGGGAGAAGAGCGCAGTACCTCTATATACGGACCATATTCAGAGGACTCTGCCCGGCAGAGTCCTTTTTTGCGCGCTTCTTCGCCGCTGACGGACAGGGGGGATGCGGGTTTTAATGTCATATCATCACCTCTTGTTGTAATTCCAACATACTTTTGGGAGAAATTATACTATACTCAGGCCATAAAGACAAGGAGGCGGTGATATGATCTTTTCCGGTTGCCAGAGCAGATCCAGAGAAATTTCCATCATAGACAGGAAATGCCCGCGGTGCGGGCAGGAAGTGGAGCTTATTTCCACGGATACGGAGGTGACCTGCGAGCACTGCGGCTTTACCATCTACAACGATACCCTGAGCTGCATCCAGTGGTGCAGGTACGCCAGGCAGTGCGTGGGCGAGGAGATGTATGAAGCCATGAAGAAGGTACTGGAACACAACAGGAGAAAGGAGGAGGCGGTATGATCCGGAAGATCATCCGAATCGATGAAGAAGCGTGCAGCGGCTGCGGCCTTTGCGTGACGGCCTGTCATGAGGGCGCCATCGCCCTGGTGGACGGGAAGGCAAGGCTCATGAGAGAAGATTTTTGCGACGGGCTGGGAGATTGTCTTCCTGCCTGTCCGGAGGGTGCCATCACGTTCGAGGAGCGGGAGGCGGCGGAGTATGACGAAGGAGCGGTGAAAAAGAGCAGGGGATCAGGCGGTTGTCCCGGACAGCGGATCACATACAGGAAAACGGCAGTCCTGGATGGACTCGGCGCGGATCCGGAAAATGCGTCGGATCCCGGCGCAGACCGGACCGGAGGCGCGGAGGCGCCCTCCCGTCTTTCCCAGTGGCCGGTCCAGATCAAGCTGGTGCCGGTGAAGGCTCCCTTTTTCCAAGGGGCGGAGCTTTTGGTGGCGGCGGACTGTACGGCTTATGCGTATGCCGGCTTCCATGAGCAGTTTATGAAAGGAAGGATCACCCTGGTGGGCTGTCCCAAGCTGGACGGCGAAGACTACGGGGAAAAGCTGGGACAGATCATCCGGCAGAACGACATCAGGAGCGTGACGGTGGTACGGATGGAAGTGCCTTGCTGCGGCGGACTGGAGCAGGCAGTCCGGCGGGCTCTGGAAAACAGTGGGAAATACCTTCCCTGGCAGGTGGTGACCATCTCCGCCGATGGGAAGATCCTGGAAAGATAAAAGGAGAGAGAAGATGACAGAGAATATGTTTTGTTTTCAGTGTGAACAGACGGCCGGCTGCACCGGCTGTACGGGAAAGGCGGGAGCCTGCGGAAAGACGGCGGAGCAGGCCGCCCTTCAGGATACCCTTTCCGGCGCCCTGATCGGTCTGGCCCGGGCCATAAACGGAGAGGCGCAGACCACAGAGAGCACCTGGGAAACGATGTTTGAGGGACTTTTCGCCACAATCACCAACGTGGACTTCGACGAGGAGGCTCTGCGCCGTCTGATCGCCAGGGTCCGCGAGGAAAAAGAGAAACTGCTCCCTTCGTGCAAAGTCTGCCGGGAGCCCTGCGGCCGCAGCGAAGACTACGATATGACTTTATTATGGAAGGAACAGGAGGACATCCGTTCGTTAAAATCCCTGATCCTGCTGGGCGTCCGGGGAACCGCCGCTTATGCCTGGCATGCCATGGCCCTGGGATACCGGGACCGGGAGCTGGAGCAATTCCTGGCCAGAGCCTTATTTGCGGTGGGAGAGGACTGGGAACAGGAGCGGCTTTTATCTGTGGCGCTGGAAGTGGGAAAGTACAATCTGACTGCCATGGAAATGCTGGATAAGGCCAACAGAGAGAATTTCGGCTCTCCTGTCCCTGCCAAGGTTCCTCTGGCTGTGGAGAAGGGGCCCTTTATCGTCATCACCGGCCATGATCTCCGGGATTTGAAGCTCCTCCTGGAACAGACGGAGGGAAAAGGCATCTCCGTGTACACCCATGGAGAGATGCTCCCGGCCCATGGGTATCCGGAGCTTAAGAAATACCCGCATTTGAAAGGAAATTTCGGCACGGCCTGGCAGAATCAGCGAAAAGAGTTCGCCGGCATCCCCGCGCCCATTGTCTTTACCACCAACTGCCTTGTGCCTCCGGCGGACAGCTACCGGGACAGGGTCTTTACCGCGGGGCCCGTTTCTTTTCCCGGAACGGTCCATATCGGGGAGGAGAAGGATTTTACCCCGGTCATCCAGAAGGCGCTGGAGTTAGGCGGCTATAAAGAAAGGCAGGAGTTCACCGGGATCAACGGCGGTTCCCATATGACCACCGGGTACGGATGGGAAACGGTCCTTCAGGCGGCGGGACAGATCGTGGATGGAGTGAAAAAGGGAGCCATCCGCCATTTCTTCCTGGTGGGAGGCTGCGACGGAGCCAGGCCGGGCCGCAGCTACTACACGGAATTTGTCAGGAAGGCTCCGGCCGACACGGTGATCCTGACTCTGGCCTGCGGAAAATATAGGTTCAATGATCTGGATCTGGGAGAGATCGGGGGGATCCCCCGTCTGCTGGACATTGGCCAGTGCAACGATGCCTATGGAGCCATCAGGATCGCTCTGGCCCTGGCGGAGGCATTCGGCTGCGGCGTAAACGACCTGCCGCTGTCCATGGTGCTCTCCTGGTATGAACAGAAAGCCGTGAGTATCCTCCTGACCCTCCTGTATCTGGGGGTCCAGAATATCCGCCTCGGCCCGACCCTCCCGGCGTTTCTGTCCCCGGGAGTCCTGAAGCTCCTGGCGGAAACGTATAAGATCGCCCCTGTCACCGAGCCGAAGCAGGATCTGAAAGAACTGCTGGGACAGTGACGGCGTATGGACATCTATCAATCGAGAAAAACTCCGCAGATCCGGCTGCGGGGAGAACGGGGATCCTGCTTTTGCGGGATCCTTTTTTATTTAATAGGAAACTTCGTTCCCTATTAAACAAAACGCTCCGTGGGATCACACTGCGGCGGAGAGGAAGTCTGCCGCTCATGCGGCCCGCCGCAGGCGGAGAATCCTGTAAAGCAGGATTCTTTTTCATTGTTTTATGGCGGTCCGCACGGAAGGGACGCCGTGTTCGGGGCTTGTTTTATATAGATGATAAATATGGAAACCTATAATCCATAAGTATTTGCCATTTTGGAAAAAAAGTGCTACAGTATCCAGCAGATGGATGAAAAACACTTGGAAGACAGAGCGGCGGACCGGACTGCCTGCCGGGGTGGCCGCATAGGATCCTGATAGGAGGAGGAAACAGGATGAAGATCATAGAAGGTCAGACATTTGATGAAGAGCGGGCTCTTTACGGGAGCCATGGGATTTTGGTGAAGAACTGTGCCTTTGACGGTCCGGCCGATGGAGAGAGCGCGCTGAAGGAGAGCAGCGATGTGGAAGTGGATCATGTCTTCTGCAATCTCCGCTACCCCTTCTGGCATGACCACCGTCTGAAGATCTCGGACTCCGAGATGACAGAGCTTTGCCGGGCGTCTTTGTGGTATTCCGATCATATCGAGATCACGGGCACCAAGATGCACGGGATCAAGGCTCTCCGGGAGTGTTCCGATGTGGTGATCGAAGACTGCGACATCATCTCGCCGGAGTTCGGATGGTCTGTCCATGGGATGGAGATGCGCCGCAGCAGCGCCCAGAGCGAATACTTCATGATGCGTTCCGACAACCTGCGTTTTTCCGATGTGAAATTCCAGGGGAAGTATTCGTTCCAGTATATCGCGGATTCGGAGTTTGAAAACTGTACCTTTGACACCAAGGATGCCTTCTGGCACGCGAAGAATGTGACCGTTAGGGACAGCGTCATCAAGGGCGAGTACCTGGCCTGGTATTCGGACGGACTGACCCTCATCAATTGCAGGATCATAGGGACCCAGCCTTTCTGCTACTGCAGGAACTTGAAGCTGGTGAACTGCGAGATGACGGATACGGATCTGTGTTTTGAAAAATCGGACGTGGAGGCGGATGTGACGACTCCTGTCATCAGCATCAAGAATCCACGCTCCGGCTGTATCCGGGTGCCGGAAGTGGGAGAGCTGATCTTTGATGATGAAGAGGCCAGGGGCCGGGTCATCGTGAAAGGCGGCTGTACCGGGGCATGCGCGTGAGACGCCGGGAAGAACAGACGAGGGGCCTGCTTCGGTCCCTCGTCTTTTTGTCTGTCCCCACCATCCTGGAGGAGATACTGGCCACGCTCCTCCAATATGTGGATACGGCCATGGTGGGACAGCTGGGGGAACAGGCCACCGCTTCCGTCAGCATCACCACCAACATCACCTGGCTGGTGAACAGCGTGCCGGGAGCCGTGGGAACCGCCATGCTGGTCCTGATCTCCAAAGCCCTGGGCGCCGGGGACCGGGAGCAGGTGCGGAGACTGGAAGGGCAGGCCTTCCTCCTGGCTATTGTGTCCGGGATCCTTTTGGGAGGAGCGTCCATGGCGCTGAGCCCTTTTATCCCCAGATGGATGGGAGCGGAGGAGGAGATCTGGGAGGAGGCCTCCCGGTATTTCTTTATCATCAGCCTGCCCATGGTCTTCCGGGCCATGAGCACGATCCTGGGCGCGTCTCTGCGGGCGGTCCAGAATACGAAAACGCCCATGCTCATAAACGCCGGGGCCAACGTGGTGAATATCGTCTTTAACTATCTGTTCATCTATACCTTCGGCATGGGCGTGGCGGGGGCCGCCGCGTCTTCCGCCGTTTCCTATGTGCTTTCCGGCATCCTGATGGCCGCCGCCTGCCGGAGGAACAGCCTCCTCCGGTGGAGGCGGGAGGAGCTTCCGGCGGACAGGGAGCTCCTGGGCAGGTGCGCTTCGGTGGGCCTTCCCGTGCTGGGAGTCAATGTGGTCTCCTGTCTGGGCTATGTGGTGTTCGCGGGCCTGGTCTCCGGGATGGGGACCACGGTCTTCGCGGCCCATTCCATTGCCGTTACGGCGGAGACCATCTTTTATGTGCCGGGCTATGGCCTGCGTTCATCGGCTTCCGTGCTGGTCAGCCATGCCAGAGGAGAGGGAAACGAGAAGAAGCTCAAGGCTGTGGGAAAGCTGAGCCTCCTTTTGACGGTGGCGGTGATGTGCGCGGGCGGGCTTTTGCTGCATAGGGGAGCGGCTTTTTTGATGGGGGTCTTCAGTCCAAGCCGGGAGGTGGTGGAGCTGGGCGCCGGGATGCTGCGGCTGGTGGCTCTGTCGGAGCCGTTCTTCGGCCTGATGGTGGTGCTGGAAGGGATCTTTTACGGCCTGGGCCGCACCAGATACGCGTTCTTGGTGGAGGCCTGGGGAATGTGGGGCGTGCGGATCTTCTTTACGTTCCTCTGCGTTCATGTCTGGGGCCTCGGCCTGCGGGCAGTCTGGCTCTGCATGATCGGAGACAACGTATGCAAGGCAGTTCTGTTCCTGCTCCCCTTCCTGGGAAAAAAACGCAGAGAAAGACTCCTGACCCTGTCTTGAACTCTGGACGGCCGTCCTGTATAATAGCCTCAGGAGCCGGGATGGGGCTCATGCAGGGAAGAGGCAGGAGGAGACATGAAAGAAAATAAATACGACGATGAAGTTTTTTTCCGGAAATACAGCCGGATGTCCCGCTCGAAGGAAGGACTTTCGGGAGCCGGAGAGTGGCATGAGCTGGAGAAGATGCTGCCGGATTTCAGGGAGAAGCGCGTGCTGGATCTGGGATGCGGATACGGATGGCACTGCAGGTACGCCAGGGAGCGCGGCGCGCGGCAGGTGCTCGGCATCGATCTTTCCCGGAAGATGCTTAAGCGGGCCGGGCAGTTTGGCGCGGACAGCGGCATCGAATACCGGCGGGGAGCCATGGAGGACCTTGATTTTCCCGAGGGTTCCTTCGACGTGGTCCTAAGCTCTCTGGCCTTTCACTATGTGAAGGATTTTCCGGGGATGGTCTCGTCCATCGCCCGCTGGCTGGCGCCGGGAGGGACTTTCGTGTTCTCCGCGGAGCATCCGGTGTTCACCGCGTACGGTTCCCAGGACTGGTATTACGGAGAGAACGGAGAGATCCTCCACTTTCCGGTGGACCGGTATTTTTATGAGGGACGCCGGGAGGCGGTGTTCCTGGGAGAAACGGTGGTCAAATATCACAGGACTCTGACCACATACCTGCGGACGCTTCTGCGAAACGGGCTGGTGATCCGGGATGTGGCGGAGCCGGAGCCGCCGGAGTCCATGATGGAGCTGCCGGGCATGGCCGATGAGATGCGCAGGCCCATGATGCTCCTGGTCCGGGCGGAAAAGCCGGAGGGGGACCGATAGCGGCAGGGTAATCTTGCAGTCAGGATCCATACAGACAGATGAGACAAGGAGGAGCAGAGGATGTATATTGTATGTTTAGACCTGGAAGGTGTGCTGGTGCCGGAGATCTGGATCGCGTTTTCGCAGGCCAGCGGGATCCCGGAGTTAAAGAGGACCACCCGGGATGAGCCGGATTATGAAAAGCTGATGAACTGGAGGCTGGGGATTTTGCGGGAGCATGGACTGGGGATCCGGGAGATCCAGGAGACCATTGCCGGGATCGATCCTCTCGCGGGAGCGAAAGAGTTTCTGGACGAGCTGCGGGCCATGACCCAGGTGGTGATCATCAGCGATACCTTTACCCAGTTCGCAAAGCCCCTGATGGAGAAACTGGGCTGGCCCACCATCTTCTGCAATTCCCTGGAGATCGGGAAGGACGGGATGATCACGGGCTACCGCATGAGGACGGCGGATTCCAAGCTGAGCACCGTGAAGGCGCTCCAGTCCATCGGGTTTAAGACCATCGCCAGCGGAGACAGCTATAACGATCTGGATATGATAAAGGCCAGCCAGGCAGGCTTTTTATTCCGGAGCACGGAGAAGATCAAGGCTGATAATCCGCAGATCCCGGCTTTTGAGACCTTTGAGGAGCTGATGGGCGGGATCCGTCAGGCGATGGATGGAGAAATTTGACAGTTATATTATAAAGTTCACTAAAAATTCCTCCATATTTTCCTTCAAGATTGGTTATTCTTCTGACAAGATGTGTGTTATAATACGGGTGTAACAGGAAAACAGAGTTTGCTGAGTATACTTAACAGTTGTTTCGGAGAAGAAAAGCCGCTAAGCATTCAGTTTTTTGGAGGAAAAGGTAAATGAATACTTTAAAAGCTGAAAAAAGGACCATGGACACAAAGGCAAAGAAGCTTAGACGGGAGGGGTATGTTACCGGAAATATATTCGGAAAAGAGATCGAAGGTTCCATTCCGGTAAAGATGACCAAAAAGGATACGGACCGTTTGCTCAAAACCAGCGGGAAGGGCAGCCAGATCATGCTGGATGTGGACGGGCAGATGTATGATGTGCTGATCAAGGAGGTCGCTTATAATCCCATCAAGGGCCAGGTGGATGAACTGGATTTCCAGGCGCTTGTAAAGGGCGAAAAAGTACATTCCGTGGCAGAGGTATTTCTTTTGAACCATGAGAAGACAGAAGGACTGGTTCAGCTGCTGCTCCGCGAGATTGCCTATAAGGCGGCGCCGGAGGCGCTGGTGGACCGTGTGGAGATCGATATGAGCAAGCTGCGCGTGGGAGATTCTGTCAGGGTAAAGGATCTGGAGATGGCTTCCCATCCGGGTATCGAGCTCCAGACAGATCCGGAGGCCGTCGTGGTGGAGGTAACAGAGCTCCGCAGCCAGCCTGCGGAAGACGAAGCCGAAGGAGAAAACGGCGGAGAATAAAAAAGACTGTGCGGCGCCGGGAGACGGCGACCGGAATGAGATCCGCTGCGGATCAGACGGGATACCGTCCGGTCCGCAGCGGTTTTTGTTTGAGGAGAAACTGCGTTGCGAACGGCCCGCATATATAGAAGACCCCTCGCGATGCATGGATCCCGGGACTTTTGGCCACACTATCTACCAAACGTATATCGGGAGGGAATCTGCAATGTTCGGAGTCTTGATCGCGCTTTTATCGGGAGCCCTGATGAGCATCCAGGGCGTATTCAACACAGAGGTCACCAAGGCCAGCAGCGTCTGGGTCGCGGCCGGGTTTGTCCAGCTGACGGCATTCTTGACCTGCGTGGCCGCGTGGCTTTTTACGGGCCGGGATCCGGTGACGGCAGTCTGGCAGGTACAGCCCAGATATATGCTGTTTGGCGGCGTCATCGGCGCCTTTATCACATATACGGTCATCGAGGCCATGGGGAGCCTGGGACCGGCCAGGGCCGCCATGCTCATCGTGATCTCCCAGCTGGCGGTGGCCTATGTGATCGAGCTGTTTGGCATATTCGGAGTGGAAAAGGCTGCCTTTGAATGGCATAAGCTGGCGGGGATGGTCCTGGCGGTGGCCGGAATCGTGATTTTTAAATGGTAACCTCTTGTAAAGGTCCGGAATATCGGATAGAATAGAAGAGTGTGAGCGCGCGGCGTCCGCCGGAAGGAGGATACAGTGCGCAGAAAAATCAGATCATGTACAGCCGGGATTCTATTGGCCCTTATGGCAGTATCCGGCTGTAGAGAAACCGTATCCCTGGAGACCGAGAGCTTCCGGGATACAGAAGAGATACAGGCAGAAGAGGCCGGAGGCGCCGGGACAGACTTGGAAGCCCCCGGTATTTTCGTCCACGTCTGCGGCGCTGTCGAAGATCCGGGGGTTTACCTGCTCCCGGAGGGGAGCCGGGTCCATGAGGCCATCCGGGAGGCCGGAGGCTTCGCGGACGGGGCTGCGGCAGACTATCTGAACCTGGCGGAGGAGCTGGCGGACGGGACCAAGCTGACGGTCCCGTATCTGTCGGAGCTTTCGGCGCAGGAACGGTACGGAGAGACGGCGGCTCAGGAGGACGGACTGGTGGACATCAACAGGGCCGGTCCGGAGGAGCTGATGACGCTTCCCGGCATTGGAGAGGCCAAGGCGGAGGCCATCATCGCTTACCGGGAGGAGCACGGGGATTTTTCCAGCCCGGAGGAGATCATGGCGGTGCCGGGGATCAAGGAAGCGGCCTATGAGAGACTGAAAGATAAGATAAAGGCAGGCCCGTAGGGCAGGGGAGAACAGAGATGGCAAACAGGATTTTAGTGGTGGATGATGAAAAGCTTATAGTGAAGGGACTCCGCTTCAGCCTGGAGCAGGACGGTATGGAAGTGGACTGTGCCTATGACGGTAAGGAAGCCATTGATCTGGCCAGGCAGCATGAGTATGACGTGGTGCTCCTGGATGTGATGCTTCCTGTCTACGACGGGTTTGAGGTATGCCAGCAGATCCGGGAGTTTTCGGATATGCCCATCATCATGCTGACGGCCAAGGGAGACGACATGGATAAGATCCTGGGACTGGACATGGGCGCGGACGATTATATCACGAAGCCCTTCAACATCCTGGAGGTAAAGGCCAGGATCAAGGCCATCATCCGCAGGAGCTCCAAGAAGGCGAAGGAGAGCGAGCCCAGGAATATCATCAAGGTCAAGGAGCTGACCATGGACCGGGAGAGCAGGAGGGTCTTCATAAGCGGCCGGGAGATCAATCTGACGGCCAAGGAATTTGACCTCCTGGAGCTTTTGATCTCCAATCCCGGCCGGGTGTACAGCCGGGAGAAGCTTTTGAACATCGTATGGGGATATGAGTACCCGGGCGATGTGAGGACGGTGGACGTACATGTGAGAAGGCTGCGTGAGAAGGTGGAGGCAAATCCAAGCGACCCGCAGTATGTATATACGAAATGGGGCGTTGGCTATTTTTTCAAAGGGTAAAAAACGGGAAAACAAAACGAGAAGATTCAAGAGCCTGCGGCTCATCTGGTTCCTCTTGCTGGTATTCATCGGCTGCATCCCGGTGATGGTGGTCAACAGGATCGTGCTGGCGGCCGCGGCCTCCAACGAGATCCAGTCCAGGATCACCAGGATCCAGAACCAGTGGCTCATCGTGGCCAATCAGGTGTCCAAGAGCGGCTATGTGGACAATCCGCAGAATGAAGCCATCGACGCGGAGCTGGTGCAGATGGCCAATCTCCAGGACGGCCGGGTGATCGTGGTCAACAGGAGCTTCCGGACCATCCGGGATACATATGAGATCGATA
This sequence comes from Candidatus Paralachnospira avium, assembly GCA_904420245.1. GTDB lineage: Bacteria > Bacillota > Clostridia > Lachnospirales > Lachnospiraceae > Lientehia > Lientehia avium. The sequence goes on along the minus strand of CAJFUL010000012.1, from coordinate 20,096 downwards.
CGGGGAAGTATAATATCTCCGAATCGGTGCTCCAGTGCTTCTCCGGACAGGCCAGCGTCAATTATTACAGAGAATCGGGATATATCGACTTCGCGCAGCCCATCTACAGCTCCGACAGCCAGGAGGTGGTGGGAGTCATGCTCCTGTCTGCCTCCACTGCCTCCTCCAGGGCGCTGGAGGAGACCATGGAGGATCGGATGCGGCTTTTGGAGATCATAGAATTCGTCATCATCGTCATCGCCTCCGCGGCTCTGTCCTCCTGGATGGTGCGGCCTTTTAAGCGGATCGCCGCCGCTCTCACCAGGGCGACGGAAAATCCGCTGGAAGAGGACATCGAGGACAGCGGCTATGCGGAGACCAGGGCCATCTCTGAGGCGTACAATAAGACGCTGAAGCGGCTGCGGCAGCTGGACGATTCCAGGCAGCAGTTCGTCTCCAATGTGTCCCATGAGCTGAAGACGCCCATCACCTCCATCCGCGTCCTGGCGGACTCCCTGATGAGCCAGGAGGATGCGCCGGTGGAGCTGTACCGGGAGTTTATGGCGGATATATCCGAGGAGATCGACAGGGAGAGCCAGATCATAGAGGATCTTCTGACTCTGGTGAGGCTGGACAAGTCCTCCACAGAGCTCAATGTGACCCAGATCAATATCAACGAGCTGCTGGAGGGGACTCTGAAGCGGCTCAGGCCCATCGCCCGGCAGAAGAATGTGGAGCTGATACTGGAGAGCTTCCGTCCGGTGCTGGCAGAGGTGGATAAGACCAAGTTCACTCTGGCCATCAGCAATCTGGTGGAGAACGCCATCAAATACAACGATCAGGACGGCTGGGTCAAGGTCAGCTTAAACGCGGATCACAAGTTTTTTTATGTGAAGGTGGCCGACAATGGGATCGGGATCCCGGAAGAGGCTCAGGAGCATGTATTTGAGCGGTTCTATCGGGTGGACAAGGCCCGTTCCAGGGAGGCGGGCGGCACCGGGCTGGGCCTGGCCATCACCAGGAGCATCGTATACTCCCACCACGGCGCCATCAAACTGTACAGCAGGGAAAACGAGGGGACTACATTTACGGTACGGATCCCTCTCATCTATATTGCGTGACGGAAGGGAGAGAGACCATGAGACGAGGAATCTGCCTGTTTCTCATTCTTTCCCTCTGCCTCTGTCTCTGGGGCTGCGGCGGAGGTGAGGCGCCGGAGAGCAGCAGCGCGGACGGAAGAGAATACCAGGTCTATTATGTGAACCAGCAGCTCACGAAGCTGACGGCCGAGACAGTCCGGCTTCCGGAGGAGGATGCCGCCGGGACGGCAGGCCGGCTGCTGGACCGGATGCAGGAAAATCCGGAGAGCATGGATCTGATCTGCGTGATCCCGGAAGAGGTGAAGGTGACCAGGACCCAGGTCAATGAAAACCAGCTTTTCGTGTATTTCAACGCCGCCTACAACGGCATGGAGCCGGTCAGGGAGATCCTGTGCCGGGCGGCGGTGGTGAAGACCCTGACCCAGATCCCGGGGATAGAATATGTGGGCTTTTATATCAACGACCAGCCTCTGATGGATGCCTCCAACAATACCATCAATCTGATGACGGCTTCTTCTTTCGTGGAAAACAGCGGGAGCGATACGGCGGAGCTACAGAGGGCGGAACTGACCCTTTATTTTGCCGACGAGACCGGGAGCCGGCTGGTGGAGATCCAGAGGACCGTGATCTACAGCACCGGGATCTCCATGGAATCTCTGGTGGTGGGACAGCTGCTGGAGGGAGCCAGGGACGGGGAAGACGTATACGATACCCTGCCGGAAAACGCCAAGGCGCTTCAGGTCAGCGTGCGCAACGGCACCTGCTATGTGAACTTTGATTCGGCGTTTATCGATTCGGCTCTCAATGTCAGCGACTATATCCCTGTCTATTCCGTGGTCAATTCCCTGACGGAGCTTCCCAATATCAGCAGGGTGGTGATCTCGGTGGATGGGAACAGCAACGTAAAGCTCCGGGACCTTTCTCTGGAGCAGCCCTTTGAGAGAAATCTGGATTATGTGGAGAGCGCCGGGACTGCGGAGAGCGGCGGAGCCTCCCAGTAGGAAGAAAGGGGAGTTTTTGATCAGACGGCCATTACTCTGGTATGCAGGGGCCTATGTACTTGGAGAGGTGCTGGGAAGGGCCGGGATAGGAGCGGCAGCGGCGGCGGCAGTCCTGGGGGCGGCGGCCGGCTGGCATGGCGGCAGAAAAACCGGGCAGAGCAGGCTTTTATGGCTTGCTCTGCCTTTCTTTATCCTGGCCGGAGGGCTGTTGTACCAAAGAGAGTGCCGGGAGAGGAAGCTGTGTCCCTTAGAGTGGGATGGAGAGAGGGCGCAGGTGTCGGGACGGATCCTGAGACTGGAGCTTCGAGAGGACGGCGTCCGCCTCTGGCTGGATGACTGTGAAGCGGAACTGGAGGGAGGCAGAGGCGGAGCGTTTCCGGGACTCCTGCTGTTTTTGGAGCAGCTCCCATCCGGGGCCTGTGAGGGGCGGCGGATCTGCATGGAAGCGGTTTTGGGAGTCTTTGAGGAAGCAGGGAATCCAGGAGGCTTTGACAGCCGCTCTTATTACAGAGCCCTGGGAGTCTCAGCCATGGCTTACGGAGAGGGAGAAGCGGCTTTGGAAGGGAGGGCGGATCTTCTGCGGTCCTCTCTGAGGAGGGCGCGGACCTGGATGGGACAGGGACTTTCGCGGGCGGCGGCTTCCTTCCCGGGAGGAAAAGAAGCGGCGGGGCTTTTGCGGGCCATGGTCCTGGGGGAAAAGTGGGAAGCGCCGGAAGAGGTCAAAGAACTCTATGAGGACAGCGGAGCCGGACATCTCCTGGCCATCAGCGGTCTCCATATCTCCATGGCCGGGATGGGAGTATTCCGCCTGCTGCGGCGGAGGCTCAGACGTTCCTATTTCTTTTCCGCCCTGGCCTGCGCGTTGGCGGCCTTTCTCTGCTATGTGCTGACGGGCGAGGGCACCAGCGCCGGGCGGGCCTTTCTCATGCTGGCCGTCTACGGCGGCAGTCAGGCGGCGGGGAGAGGATACGATCCTCCCTCGGCGGCGGCCCTGGCGGCGCTCCTGACCTTGATGGAAAATCCTCTCCTGCTGTTCCAGTGCGGATTTCTGCTGTCCTACGGCTCTGTCCTGGCTCTGGGACTCCTCCAGCCTCTCATGAAAAAATGTGTGGACGGAGGAAGGGAAGACGGAGGAGCGGAAGCCTCCCTGCCGGTCCGGGCGTGGAGGCGGCTTGCGCGGAGTCTTCTGCCGGGGACGGCGATCCTGGCGGCGACCCTTCCCGTCCAGGCCTGCTTTTTTTACAAGATCCCGGTCTACGGGGTCTTTCTGAACCTGCCGCTGGTGCCGTTATTTTTGCCTCTGGCGCTTTTGGGGATCCTGTGCGGGATCCTGGGAAATCTGGCGCAGCCTCTGGCCGCCGTCTGCTTTTTTCCGGTCAGAGGCCTGCTTGGGCTCTATGAGCTTTTGTGCAGGGGAAGCCTGATCCTTCCCGGCGCCGTCTGGAGGGTGGGGAGGCCGGAAAACTGGCAGCTTGGGATATACGGAGTCCTCCTGGCCCTCTTCGGCAGGCAGCTTTCTCTCAGGGCGGCCCGCTCTGGAGAAGCCAGCGCAGGGAAAGCCGCGGGGGAGAATACTGAAAAACCGCGGCGAAACGCGACAGAGAAACAGCGGTTCCGGCGCATACGGTCCATCCTCCGTCCGGCGGCTGTCCCGGGTATCGGCCTGGCAATGGCGCTCTGCCTCATGCCTGTTCCCCGTGGGCGGAGGCTGGAGATGACGTTTCTGGATGTGGGGCAGGGGGACTGCTGTTTCATCCGGACGCCGGGAGGCACCAGCTTTCTGGTGGACGGAGGCAGTTCAGATGAGAACAGCCCGGGAAAGTGGATCATCGGGCCCTTTCTGGACAGCCGGGGCGTGGGACAGGTGGATCACGTCCTGGTGAGCCATGGGGACGGGGACCATGTCAGCGGGATCCGGGAGCTGATGGAGGAAGGACGGGTAGGCAGCCTGCTGCTGCCGGGAGGCGGAGAAGGTCTGGAAGATCTGGAAGAGCAGGCGGAGAGGCTGGGGATCCCGGTGAGGTTTCTGGAGAGGGGACAGCGGCTGGAGGCGGGAGAGGTCTCCCTTTCCTGTCTGTGGCCGGCGGAAGGGTTTTTCGGGGATGGAAATGAGGCCTCCATGGTCCTGTGGTGTTCCTACGGGGAATTTGACGCGCTGTTCACGGGTGATCTGGAGGGGCGGGGAGAGGCGGAAATGCTGGAGGGGAATATCCCTGGAGAGACGCTGGAGCTTCTGAAGGTCCCCCATCACGGGTCCGGGGGCGCGTGTTCAGAAGAATTCCTGGAACGGCTTTCTCCCGGATACGGGATCATCTCCTGCGGCCGGAACAACCGGTACGGGCATCCGGCGGAGGAGACGCTGGAGCGGCTCCGGGACGCCGGGTGCCGCGTATACCGCACCGACGTGTCCGGAGCCGTCACGGTGGAGACAGACGGGAAGACCATGGGGATCATGCCGTTCCGTGTTCAGAGCCATTCTCCGAACCGGCGGATATAATGTCTCTTGACAGCGGCGGCAGCCAGGATATAGCCTGCCAGCACCGCCGGAAGCCAGGCGAAATAGACGGCGGGCAGAGCAGAAAAGCCCATGGCGGATCCCAGCGGAGTAAAGGGGATGGCCAGGGCCGCCGCCATGCCGGAGACCGTCAGCAGCAGGACTTTTTTATCGGCGGGGCTTCCCGGGAAAAAGAGCTTCGGCGTGCGCAGCGTATGGACGGAAAGGGCCTGGCTCCACATGGATTCCACGAACCAGCCGGTCTGGAACAGGCAGATGAAGGCCTGGCGGCCCTCCGGGGACAGCTGTCCAAAGGACTGCCCGCCCATGGCTCCGGGACAGATCAGAAAGTATAAAAGCAGGAAGGTGCCGATGTCAAAGAGGGAGCTTATGGGCCCTATGCGTACCATGAAGCGGCTGATGGAAGCGGCGCTCCAGCTTTTCGGTTCCCTGAGGAATTCCTCGTCCACCCGGTCCCAGGGGAGGGCGGCGCAGGAAATGTCGTAGATTAGGTTCAGGAGCAGCAGGTGGAGGGCCGTCATGGGCAGGAAGGGGAGGAAGATGCCGGCGGCCAGTACGGAAAACATATTTCCGAAGTTGGAGGAGGCCGTGATCTTGATATATTTGATCATATTCCCATAAGTCTTCCTGCCTTCCAAAACGCCTTCCTCCAGCACCATCAGATCTTTCTCCAGCAGGATGGCGTCGGCGGCTTCTTTGGCGATGTCCACCGCGGTATCCACGGAGATCCCGATGTCGGAGGCTTTCATGGCGGCGGCGTCGTTTATGCCGTCTCCCATATATCCCACACAGTGTCCCGCCTCCCGCAGGAGCCTTACGATCCTCGCCTTCTGGGAAGGGGACAGCTTGGCGAAGACGGTGACGGTCTCTGCCAGCCTGGTCAGTTCTGCGTCGTCCAGTTCCTCTGTCTGGGAACCCAGGAGGACCTGGTTTACCTCCAGCCCCACCTGGCGGCAGATGGCCAGGGTGACTTTTTCATTGTCTCCGGTGAGGATCTTTACGGAGATGCCATGGGCCTTCAGGGCTCTGAGGGCGGCGGCCGTGGTCTCCTTGGGAGGATCCAGGAAGGCCAGGAAGCCCATCAGGACCATGCCGGACTCATCGGATACGCTGAACGCTCCCACGGGAGAGGGATCGGTCTTCTGGGCCACGGCCAGGACTCTCATCCCTCTGCCGTTCAGCTCCCTGGATCTGGCCAGGACCTTTTCCCGCAGCTCTTCGGTGAGGGGCAGTACGTTTCCGCCGGATTCGGCGAAGGCGCAGCAGGAGAGCATCTCCTCCACGGCCCCTTTGGTGATGAGCTGGGTCTTTCCGGAGAGGTCGCTGACCACGACGCTCATCCGGCGGCGGCCGAAATCAAAGGGGATCTCGTCCACTTTGCGGTAATTTTTTATGAGCTCCTCCGCTCCGGCCTCTTCCTGTCTGGCGATGACCGACACATCCATCAGGCTTTTGAGGCCTGTCTGGAAATAACTGTTCAAGAAGGCGTGGCGGAGCACTCTGGGATCCTCTTCCCCGTCCATGTTGAGATGGTATTCCAGGACGACCCGGTCCTGGGTCAGGGTTCCTGTCTTATCGGTGCACAGGATATCCATGGAACCCAGGTTCTGGATGGAATCCAGGCTTTTGATGATGACTTTTTTATGGCTCATGGCCACGGCTCCCTTGGCCAGGCAGGCCGTTACGATCATGGGGAGCATCTCCGGAGTCAGGCCTACGGCCACGGAGACGGCAAAGAGCACCGCTTCCATCCAGTCCCCTTTTGTGAAGCCGTTGAGAAAGAGGACCACGGGGACCATCACCAGCATGAAGCGGATCAGGAGCCAGGAGACGGAGGATACGCCTTTTTCAAAGGCGGTCTTGACAGGCTTCCGGTTAAGGTCCGCCGCCATGGTGCCCAGGAGAGTGGAAGAACCTACTCCGATCACGAGGGCTTTGCCGCTGCCGCTGACCACATTGGTCCCCAGGAAAGCCATGTTGTCAAGTTCCGCCGGCGAAGCTTTGTCACATATATGGGAAAATTTCTCCGACGGTTCGCTCTCTCCCGTCAGGGCGGACTGGCTTACGAACAAGTCCCTGGCCTGCAGGATGCGGACGTCGGCGGGGATCATGTCCCCGGCGGAGAGATATATCAGGTCTCCTGCCACGATCTCCTCCATGGGGATCTCCTGGAGGCCTGTTCCCTCCCGTTCCACGCAGGCCGTGGTGTGGATCATGGCCGCCAGGCGGGAGGCGGCGTTTCCGCTCTTGGTCTCCTGGACGAAGCGGAGGAGGCCGGAGATCAGGACCATGGCGGTGATGATCCCCACTGTGGTGTAGTTTTCGCTGCCGGGCGCTGCCGCTGCGATATCTGTGACGGCGGAGACGGCTGCCAGCAGCAGAAGGACGATGGTGAACGGATTGATGAAGGAACCGAAGAGCCGCCTGGCGGCGGATTCCTTTTTCGCCGCATGGATCTGATTGGCGCCCCAGTTTTTTGCGGAAGCGGCCGCCGCTTCCGGAGTGAGCCCGCCGGGGCCGGTGCCGAAAAAGTCCATCAGCTCTTTTTCATCCCGGCGGGAAGCCTCGAGGAGCATATCGCCGGAGGACCGGCGGAAAGGATCTGTCCTTCCGGGAAGGAAGGGCCTTTTTAATACTTTTTTCATGGTTCGTACCTCCTTTTTGTACAGCGTTGAAGTTTCGCGGAAGGTACGGCGCAAACGGCAGAGCCGCGTTTATGGGCAGAGGAAAACAGACGCAGGAAAGCTTCCGCGGACTATGGCGGAGAGAAACAACCGCCCGGCGGCTGTTCCCGGCACAGAAAGCCTGCGGCTCCTGGACCTGTCTTTACTCTGCTGTTTCCGGATCATGGGCCGCCCTGCCGGGCCTGCGCCGCCTGTACTCCCTGCATCCATCCTCCTCACCTCTCTTTCCTGTCTGTGATCTTCGGTAAATGCTCCATGGGCTTTCGCGGGAAAAAGAAAAGCCCGTATATCCGGCCGGATATACGGGCAGAAAAAGACAAGATCCCATCAGCATCCCGTATGAGCTTTAGCTTTACAGGGCAATGAAACTGTATTATGATACACCTTGATTCGATGTACCCTGTTCAAACCTTCTCATAGTGTCTCCACTATTTCGCGGCAACAGTCCGTATCCCTGTAGGAGCCTCACCTACCGAGTGTCGCCATTATAAAAGATATTTTTGGCTTTGTCAAGGCTTTTTGGAAAAACGGTGACATCCGGACGGGATTATGATACACTATCCCTATGGGACAGATCCGCGCGCTCCGCCGAGGAGCCGCCGGGATTTTATGTACGGGATCTTTCGCGGTGCCGGGGGATCCGGGATAGGAGGAGTAAGATGAAACGGTTGATTTCCATAGGAGAGGCGCTGATCGATTTCGTGCCTCATCAGATCGGATGCGAGTTGAAGCAGGTGACGGATTTCAAAGGAGTCGTGGGCGGCGCTCCGGCCAATGTGTGCGGCGCTTATATCAAGCTGGGCGGCCCGGCGGCCATGATCACCCAGCTGGGGGAGGACGCCTTCGGAGACCGCATCGTGGATGAGTTTGTGGGCCATGGCATCGATGTGAGCCATATCCGCAGGACCGACGAGGCCAATACATGTCTGGCTTTCGTATCTTTGAAGGAGGATGGAAACCGGGATTTTTCCTTCTACAGGAAGCCCAGCGCGGATATGCTGATGAGCGCCGACGTGGTGGAGAAGTCCTGGTTTGAGGGAGCTTACGCCCTTCATTTCTGTTCGCTGTGCCTGGGAGATTTTCCTATGAAGGAGGCCCACAGGCGGGCCATCTCCTATGGGCTGGAATGTGGGGATATGATCAGCTTTGACCCCAATATCCGCCTGCCGCTCTGGAAGGATCATGAGGAGCTGCGCCGGGCGATCCTGGAGTTTATCCCCTATGCCCATGTCCTCAAGATCTCCGATGAGGAGCTGGAGTTCATCACCGGGAAGACCCGGGTGGAGGAAGCCAGGGACGTCCTGTTCACAGGCAATGTGGAGCTGGTGATCTATACGAAGGGAGCCGACGGGGCCGAGGCTTACACAAAGACGGCCAGGGCGGCGGCGCCTTCCAGAAAGGTGAAGGCGACGGACACCACCGGAGCGGGGGATGCATTTATCGGTTCTTTCCTGTACCAGCTTTCCAGGGACGGGGTGACGGCAGAGACCTTGAAGGATCTGACGGCGGAGCAGATGGAGCAGTATCTGCTGTTCTCCAACCGCTACTGCGAGTACAGCGTCCAGGGCAGCGGAGCCATCGCCTCCTATGCGACGGCGGAGCAGTTTCGGGAATATTTAGAGAAATGAAAGTACTGAATCAGGATATCAAGGAACATTCCTTTAAGCCGGTCTACTGCCTCTACGGGGAGGAAGCGTTTTTAAAGCGGAGCTATAAGAACCGGTTCAAGGAGGCCATCCTGGGAGACGACACCATGAATTTCCAGAGCTTTTACGGAAAAGATCTGGATGTGGGCGAGGTCATCAGTCTGGCGGACACCATGCCGTTTTTCTCGGAGAAGCGGCTGATCCTGGTGGAAAACAGCGGCCTGTTCAAGCGGGAGGCGGGGACCCTGGCCGATTATCTGCCCAGGATGCCGGAGAGCACCGTCCTCCTGTTTGTGGAAGAGCAGGTGGACAAGAGGAACAAGCTCTATAAGAAAGTAAAAGAGCTGGGATATGTGACGGAGCTCTCCAGGCAGCCGGAGGCCCAGTTAAAGTCCTGGATCCTCCAGATCCTGGGGAAAGAGGGACGCCAGATCTCCAGGGCGGCCATGGAGCTGTTTTTAAGCTCTGTGGGAGATGATATGGAGCTCATACGCAATGAGCTGGATAAGCTGGTCTCCTATACGGAGGGCAGGAACCGCATCCTGCCGGAGGATGTGGAGGCGGTCTGCTCCGTACAGATCACAGGCCATATCTTTGATATGATCTCCGACATCGCCGCCGGCAGGCAGCAGGCGGCTCTGGAGAAATATTACGACCTCCTGGCCCTCAAGGAGCCGCCCATGCGGATCCTGTTCCTCCTGGCCAGGCAGTTCAACCAGCTCCTGACGGTGAAGGAGCTGCTTTCCCTGGGAAAGGGACGGGAGGAGATCGCCAAAAAGGCGGGACTGGCTCCTTTTGTGGCGGGAAAGATCATGGCCCAGTCCAGGCAGTTTGGCAGCGGCGTCCTGCGTTCCTTCGTGGAAACGTGCGTAGAGACGGAGGAACAGGTGAAGACGGGACGCATGGGAGACCGGCTGGCCGCGGAGCTTTTGATCGTGGAATTTTCCGGCAGGCGGAACAGAGCGTGATCCTCCGTGAAGGTCTGCCGGATGCAGCTTTTATAACAGAACAGCCCCGGAAGCCGGACAAAAAGTCCGTCTCCGGGGCTGTTTTTTGCTCTATGGGAAACTTCGTTTCCATAGAGCAAAAAACACTCCGAGGGAACGCACTGCGGCGGAAAGGAAGTCTGCCGCTTATGCGGCCCGCCGCAGGCGGAGGATCCTGCATGACAGGATCCTTTTTTGGCTCTGCGCTTTTTTATTTTTGCCGCGCTGCCTGTTTGGCCTTCCGGCTGAACCAGACGCCCTTTCCCTTGACGGGGGAACCGTCCGTCTTGAAGACGGCGAATCCAGTCACGGCAAAGATGATGGCGAATACCGGACAGAGGATCGGCAGGAAGGAATAGGGCAGGGATTCGATGGTGGGCACGCCCAGCACGCCGGAGGTATAGATGGCGGCCATGGACCAGGGCACCAGGAAGGAGAAGATGGTGCCGCCGTCTTCCAGAGTCCTGGAGAGGACGTAGGGCGCCACATCTGCCTTTTTGTAGGATTCCTTGAAGATCTCTCCGGGCAGCAGGATGGCCACATACTGGCTGGCTGTGAGGATGACCGTCAGAAGGCAGGTGAACAGGGTGGTGAGTACCAGCGGACCGGGCTTTTTCACAAGGACTTCCAGACGGTCCAGGATCGCCGTGAGGACGCCCATCTGCTGCAGGAGCTCTCCGAAGGCCAGGCACAGCAGTGACAGGGATACGGTGGTCATCATGCTGGAGATGCCGCCTCTGTTGAACAGGGTGCCCACCATCTCATTGGAGAACTCTCCGGAAAATCCGGTGGCCATGGAGTTCAAGATGGTGACAACGTCAAACTGAGGCTGCGCGATGAAGGCTGCGATGATTCCGGCGATGGTCCCTGCCAGGAGGGCCAGGAAGGAGGGAACCTTCTTGATGGCCAGTACGATGGTCAGGACCGGGATCAGCAGCAGGAACGGAGATACATGAAAGGCATCAGTGATGCTCCGGGAGATCTCCGCCACGTTCCCCAGATCCGCGCCGGATCCGCTGTACTGGAAGCCCAGGATGAAATACAGGACGGCGGCGATGACGGTGGCCGGCACTGTGGTGAAGAGCATGGACTTGATATGAAGGAAAATATCCGTCTCTGCCGCCGCGGGGGCCATATTGGTGGTATCGGAGAAGGGAGACATCTTGTCGCCGAAGATGGCTCCCGAGATGACCATACCGGCGGTCAGGGCGGGATTGATGCCCAGTCCGCTCCCGATGCCCATGAAGGCCACGCCCAGGGTACCTGCCGCTGTGTAGGAGCTGCCGGTAAAGAAGGATACGATGCAGCAGATGATGAAGCCCACCAGCAGGAAGTAGGAGGGCGACAGGATCTGGAGCCCGTAGTAGATGATGGACGGCACCACGCCTGAGACGATCCAGGAGCCCACCACCATGCCGACGCTCATCAGGATCAGGATCACCAGGATGGCTTTCCGGCAGCCGGTCAGGATGATCTCCTGGACTTCATTCATGGAAAAGCCGATGCACAGGGCGATGATGGCCATGGCCACCAGCACCAGGGCGAAGACCGTCACGGTGGAAAGCTTCAGGACCGCCAGGCCTACGGCCATGATGGCCACCATCACCAGCAGGGTGAAGAGCGCCATGAAAAGCCCCATTTTCTTCTTGGTTCCTTCTTTACTCATACTCATTACCTCCTTTTATGGCGTCTGGATAGTATTCCTTCATGGTATCCAGGCTGATCTTACCCTCCCTGAGATCCCGCAGGACGGCAACCGTATCCCGCAGGGCGGGATCGCCGTATCCGCCGCCTCCGGCAGAGACCAGCGTTACGGTGTCGCCGGCTTCCAGAGGGATGTTCCGCACTTTGTTCTCGGTGTTGATCTTCCGGCCCTCATGGCATACATCCAGATAGGAGGTGGCGCCGCCGCAGCCGCCCATGAGCCCCCAGGGCTTTGTGCGGCTCCGCTCTGTGGAGGCGGCTCCCAGGGTGGTGTCCAGGCTGTCCGGCAGGATGCGGATCCCGCGGCGGATGCCCAAGCCTCCGCGGTACCGGCCGGGACCGCCGCTGTCCTCTTCCAGGGCGTATTCCTCCACCATCAGGGGATATTCCATCTCCAGGGCCTCGATGGGCAGGTTGGAGCTGTTGGTCATATGGACCTGCACGGCGTCCAGGCCGTCCTTGTTGAACCGGGCGCCGTTTCCGCCGCCGATGGTCTCCACATAGACATAGGGCTTTCCGGAGCGGGCGTCCTGTCCGGCTATGCTGTAGAAGGTCACGGCGCCGCAGCCGGCGGCGATGACATTTTCCGGATCGATCTTGGCGAAGGCGCCGAAGATCACGTCCGCCAGACGCTGAGTCGTGGTCTCCCGGTCAAAGGTGGGCGCGGGCTCGCTGGCGCAAACGATGGTTCCGGGCTCCGCCTTGACTTCGATGCTGTCGAAGAAGCCGGAGTTGGCGGGGATGGTCTTGTCCAGCAGGCATTTGACGGAGTAGTATACGGTGGCCAGCAGGGCGCTCCTCACGCAGTTGTAGGGGCCGGTCACCTGGGGATGGCTGCCGGAGAAGTCGAAGAGGATCCGGTCTCCCTTTATGGAGAGCTTTACCCGGATCTGGAGATCCCGGTTGCCGCTTCCGTCGTCGTCCAGGATGTCTTCAAATTCATATTCTCCGTCGGGCAGGGCCGAAATGGCGGTGCGTGCCTTTTTCTCTCCGTACTTGAGCCATTCCCGGCAGAATTCCATATAAGTATCCAGTCCGATCTTCCTGCACAGCTCCACCACCTTGTCCGCGCCGAACTGGTTGGTGATGAGCTGGGCCTGGATGTCGCCTCTCCGTTCTTCCTTCAGCTGGAAGTTCAGGAGGATCAGGTCGTAGATGTCCCGGTTCAGCTCTCCTTTTTCATAGAGCTTTACCACCGGGATCCGGAGCCCTTCGTCATAGATGGTGGGGCCCCTTCTGGAGCGGTCGGCGTGATGGCCGTTGTTGACCACGAAGGCGATCAGCTTTCCCTCGTAAAACACAGGCTTCACCAGGGCGATGTCAGGGAGGTGGGAACCGCCTCCGCTGTAGGGATCGTTGGCGATGAAGACGTCGCCGTCGTAGATCTGGGATTTATCCCAGCGCTTCAGGGCCTCCTCCACGGCTCCGAAGAGGGAGCTGAAGTGGATGGGGATGTGCTGGGCCAGGGAGAGCACCTTGCCGTCGGCGTCGAAGATGGCCACGGACAAGTCCTTGCGCTCTTTGATATTGGTGCTGTAGGCAGTCTTGGTGAGGATGACGCCCATCTGCTCCGCGATGGAGAGCAGGCCGTTGCTGATGACCTCCAGAGTGATGGAATTGATCTTACTCATGGGAACCGCCCTCCTTCCTTGTGATGATCATGTTGAAGTATTCGTCCACCACGGCCTGATGGTTCTTTAAGAGGATGGTGGTGGAGTCCATCTGCTCGATGATGGCGGGACCGGGGATCCTGTTGCCGCAGCGGAGTTTTTCCCGGTCGTAGAGCGTATAGGTTTCCAGGCTCCCGTCTTCCATCAGCACCTGGCGGCTGCCGATGACGGCGGCGGAGGGATCCTCTCCCACGAAGTCTTCCCTGGCGATCCTGGGCTTGGCGATGAGGCCCAGGGCCGAGAGACCGAAGTTTACGATCTGGATCTCGTCGGCAGAGGAGTAGGAGTAGAGCCGCAGGTAAGTCTCGGTGAACCGCTGCTTCAGGGCGTCCATGTCGGAAACCGTCTTGTCAAAGGGAACGGTGATCTCATAGTTCTGGCCCTTATAGCGCATATCCAGATAGTATTCCAGCCTCCGGTGCTCCTCCGGGATCTGTTCCCGTTTGAACCAGGCGTCCGCCTCCGATTCCAGACGGCGGTATACGTCCGTGACGGCAGAGAAGGGGATGTGGTCCAGCTCCAGCACATTGGTCTGGACAAAATCCCGGCGCATATCCTCTGTCAGCAGGCCGTAGGCCGCCAGCAGGCCGGGAGCCTTGGGGATGATGGCCGTCTCCATGCTGAGCTCTTCCATCAGCTCTGCCGCGTGGAGCGGGCCGGCGCCGCCGAAGGCCACCAGGGCAAAGTCGGAGGGGTTGTATCCCTTTTCCACCGTGACGTTCTTGATCTCTTTTACGATGTTGGAGTTGCCCACGGTGATGATGCCTCTGGCCGTCTCTTCCGTGGTCATGCCGATCTTCTCCGCCAGCTTTTCGACGGCTTTTCTGGAGAGAGAAGCGTCGATGGGCAGCTGGCCGTTTAACAGTTCCTTGTTGTTCAGGTGGCCCAGCACCACTCTGGCGTCGGTGATGGCCGCCTCCGTGCCGCCTCTCGCGTAGCAGGCGGGGCCAGGCTCGGCTCCGGCGCTCTGAGGTCCCACTTTCAGGATGCCGCCGCTGTCTACCCAGGCGATGCTGCCGCCGCCGGCTCCGATGGTGGAGATGTCGATGGAAGGGATCCGCACCGGATACCCGCTGATGTTTTTATCCTTGGAGCTTTCAATGGTGCCGTCCACGATCATGCTGATGTCGGTGCTGGTGCCGCCCACATCGATGGTGATGACGTTTTTCACCCCGATCAGGTCCATCAGGTACTGGACGCCGATGACTCCGGCGGCAGGGCCGGAAAGCCCGGTCTTGATGGGGTAGGCGGACGCCTCTTCAATGGACATGAGGCCGCCGTTGGAGTGGTTGATATAGACTTTGTGGATGCCGATCTGCTCCAGGGTGTTCCTCAGGTTGTCCAGATATTTTTTGACCTCCGGCCCCACGAAGGAATTAAGGACCGTGCCGCAGAGCCGTTCAAATTCCCGGAACTGATTGGAGATCTCGCTGGAGGTGGAGATATAGATGCCGGGAAGGTGCTCCTCGATGAGCGCCTTGACCCTGGCTTCATTTTCCGGATTCAGATAGGCGTTTAAAAAGAGGACGGCCACGGCCTCCGCGCCGGCCTTTTTCAGCTCTTCGATGAGAGACAGGATCTCCTCATCCTTTAAGGCTTCCAGGATCTCTCCTTTGTAGTTCATCCGCTCGGAAGCCTCGAACCGCAGGTCTCTGGGGACCAGGACGGGAGCTTTGTCCATCTGGAGATCGTAGAGGTCCGGCCGCTTCTGACGGCCGATCTCCAAAAGATCCCGGAAGCCCTTGGTGGTGATCAGGGCTGTGCGGGCGCCGCGTCCCTCCAGGATGGCGTTGGTGGCCACCGTGGTGCCGTGGATGAAGCGGTCCACGTCTTCATAGTCCAGACCGTATTTTTCCACGATCTTCTTTACGCCCTCCACCACAGCCTGAGACTGGTCGGAGAGGGAAGAGGGCAGCTTGTAGACCATCAGCTCCCCGGCTGCTTCGTCAATGGCGCAGATGTCGGTGTTGGTCCCTCCCACATCGACGCCGATCCGTATCTTTTTCACATTCTTCCTCCTTCAGTACAGCATTTTGCAACAAACAAACAGCCATGTGCGGTTCATAGGCACATGGCTGTAATTGCGTTTTTAAAAACAATATTCCGAAAATAGGATGGATTTTCCTGCCTCCGGTATATCTAGTGCTCTTTTGGAGCTTGGCAGGCTCCAAAAACAGTCTTGCACCTGTTCGATGCAAGCCCAAGCGGATCACGCTTTCGGCGGATCTCCCTTTCCCTTCCGGTACTGATGATCTCCGCGCCCCCATATATACCTAGAAAAATTATACCGGATCGGGGAAATAAAGTCAACAAAAGTGTTATTTCTTTTCAAAAATCTCCGATACTTCTTTTAAATATTCTGTGATCTTGATGTGCTGGGGACAATGGCCCTCGCAGCTGTGACATTCGATGCAGTCGGAGGCGGCTCCATGTCCCACGGCCTGGCGGCTGTAGTGCATATAGGGGAAGTTGTTTTCTCCGTACTGCTTCAGCTGGTTGTACACGGCGAAATAGCCGGGGATGTTGATGTTCATGGGACATTCGTCCATGCAGTATTTGCAGCTGGTACAGGGGATGGCGGGGGATTTTTTGAGGATCCCGGCCACCTTCTCCAGGATGGAAAACTCCTCCGGCGTCAGGGGCCTAAATTCCTTCATGAAAGCGGCGTTGTCCTTCAGCTGGTCCAGGGAAGACATCCCGCTGAGGACCATCATGACGCCCTCCTGGGAAGCGGCGAAGCGGATGGCCCAGGAAGCGGGAGAGGCGTCGGGGGCGTATCCCTTCATGAGGCTCATGGCTTCCTCCGGCAGGTTCACCAGGCCGCCGCCCTTGACAGGCTCCATGACGATGACCGGCTTGCCGTAGCGGCGGGCGGTCTCCAGGCATTTCCTGGACTGGATCACGTCGCTCTCCCAGTCGGCGTAGTTGATCTGCAGCTGGACGAATTCCATCTCAGGATGGGCCTTCAGGATCTCTTCCAGCACTTCCGCCCTGTCGTGGAAGGAGAAGCCGATGTGGCGGGCCTTTCCCTCTGCCTTTACCTTTTTCATGAATTCAAAGCCGCCCCAGCGGGTGGTCTCCTCAAACCGCTCCTGGCCCATGTTATGTAAGAGATAGTAGTCAAAGTATTCCACCTGGCAGCGGGCCAGCTGGGCGGTGAAGAACTTCTCATAGTCTTCGGGGCCCTTCACCAGGAAGGTGGGAAGCTTGTCCGCCAGGAGATAGGAATCTCTGGGATGGCGCTTCACCAGGGCTTCCGCCACGGCCTCCTCGGAGTGCTCTTTGTGATAGGGGTAAGCGGTGTCGATGTAGTTGAAGCCCTGATCCAGATACCAGTCGATCATCTCGCAGTAGGCGGGGATGTCGATGGAAGACGGATCATCGGGGTTCGTGAGGGGCAGGCGCATGGCTCCGAAGCCAAGGCGCATATTGGGATTCAGCTCTGCCATAATTACAGTTCCTCCTTGTGGATTGGATTCTTTCTTCTATTATACAACAGAATCCGTTCCCGTAAAAGCAGGATCCGTGAAAAAAGCTGCTGTCCGGCAGGCTCCGCCTCCCCCTGCGGGATGCCCCGGAGGAGAATCTTTTTCGCAAAACAAAAAATCCTGCCAGCACACCATTCTGACAGGATTCCTTAAGATCGTTGGGTTTTATTTATGCGATAGAATTAACAGCCTTGGTCAAACGGGCAACCTTCCTGGAAGCAGTGTTCTTGTGATAAACACCCTTGGTAGCAGCCTTGTCGATCTCGCTGATAGCTGTTGTCAAACATGCCTGTGCAGCAGCCTTGTCACCGGCAGCGATAGCAGCATCAACCTTCTTGATCATGGTCTTTACTCTGGAACGGATCGCCTTATTACGGGCTGTCTTGGTCTGAGTTACCAGGACTCTTTTCTTTGCGGACTTGATATTTGCCAATTTGTACACCTCCAAATCAAATAAAATGTTGTTCGTATTTTTTTATTTGGTTTGCATTAAAGCCGGACACGGACAGTCTAATGTAAACATACTGTTATATTTTATAGGAAAACTCCGGGACTGTCAATACATAATCCGGGAAAAATGGGAAAAAATAAAGGGCAAAAACGGAGGGAGCTTGACGAAGATGGAAGAAAGGGGACAGGAGGCTTTTATCCAGCAGCAGGTCCATACAGATCTGGCGGTGGAAGCCCAGGAATCGGCGGCGGACGGCTCCGGGGAGATGCCGGGGGTCCGCATCCGGGAACAGGAGTACCGGGAACTGGGTCTCACCATGACCAGAGTGGAGGTGCTGGATGAACGGGGAGAGAAGGCCATCGGGAAGCCCAAGGGCCTCTATATCACGCTGGAGGCAGAGTCCATGAGAGAGGAGGATGAGGAGGGGGGAAGAGAGCTCTCCAGGCAGCTTTCCCTCTATATAAAAGAAATGCTGGAACAAGCGGGAGCTCCCCGGTCGGTCCTGGTGGTGGGACTGGGAAACCAGGAGGTGACGCCGGATTCCCTGGGCCCCAGGGCCCTTGATAATTTGAGGATAACCAGGCATCTGAAGGAGAAGGCGTCCGTATCCATCAGCGGCATAGTGCCGGGAGTCATGGCCCAGACCGGTATGGAGACGGCCCAGATCATCCATGGGATCGTGGAGGAGACGGGGCCGGAGGCAGTCCTGGTGGTGGACGCCCTGGCCGCCAGGAGCGTGAGCCGGCTGGGAAATACCATCCAGCTCAGCTCCACCGGGATCCAGCCAGGCTCCGGCGTTGGGAACCACAGGCACAGTCTGACGGAAGAGAGTCTGGGAGTCCCGGTGATCGCCCTGGGGGTCCCGACGGTGGTGGCAGCGGCGGCCATCGTCTACGACACTCTGGACGGTCTTTCGGAGCTTCTGGAAGCGGCGGGAGCCGCATCCCAGGCCGACGCCGTGGAGGGGATGACGCTGGAGGAGCGGTATCAGATGGTGAAGGAGCTGATCGAGCCGCGGCTGGGCCCCATGTTCGTGACGCCGGGCAATATCGACGAACAGGTGAAGCTGCTGAGCTTTATCATCTCGGAGGGAATCAATATGGCTTTTGAGGAATAGAATGGTATGAAGCAGAAAGGAGGAGAAGGATTGGGGGTATTCAAGGACCGGAAAGACAGGTGGGGGAACGGGGCGGCGCTCCTGCTGCTTTTCATAGGGGGATGGATGTTTTTCCAGGAGGGGACAGCCCGTCTGACTGCTCTGGCAGCCAGGCAGCCCATAGGGGCTTTTTTATCGGAAGAGGAGGAAAGGCCGGGATTACTGGAACGGGCCAGCGGCGTGCATACTCTGGCGTCTTTTTTGGACGGGCAGGAGACGGTGCTGGCCCAGGCTGACCCTTCCTATATCCATTTTAAGGAAGAGCAGGGGGCGGAAGGACAGCTGGAGACAGGAGAGACGGAGACTGGGGAGACGGCCGCAGCGCAGCAGGAGGAGACGGAAGCCGGGACGGCGGCGGAGACGGAGAACAGCGAGGAGGCGCCGGCCATGGCCGCTACGGAAGTGACGGGCACCGTCTATTCGGCGGAGCAGCTGGCGAATTTTGATTTCGTGAAAGACCAGTTCTTTTATGTACATAAGTCCACCACGGTCTACCCAGAGCAGCTGGATGCCCAGACGCTCCTGGGAAAGGATATGACCCTGCCGGAGAGCGATGAGCCCCAGATCCTCCTGTTCCACACGCATGGCAGCGAAGCCTTCGCGGACTCGTCGGAGGACGATCCGGAGCACAATATCGTGGGCGTGGGCAATTATCTGGCCCAGCTTCTGTCAGAACAGTACGGGATCCAGGTGATCCACAATACGGAGGTATTCCCCTATTCGGACGCCTACTCCATGGCCCTGGACATGATCGAGGAGAACCTGGCGGCGTATCCCAGCATCCAGGTGACCATTGACCTGCACCGGGATGCGGGGGGCCATGAGACGGTGGAGATCGGCGGGAAGCAGACGGCTCCCATCATGTTCTTCAACGGGATGTGCCAGACTCCCGACGGACCTCTGGAAGGGGTCGAGAATCCCTATCTGATGGATAATCTGGCCTTCAATTTCCAGATGAAGCTGAAAGCGGAAGCGTATTATCCGGGGTTCACCCAGCGAACCTTTTTAAAGGCCTACCGCTATAACCAGCATGTGCTTCCCAGGGCCACCCTGATCGAGTGCGGGACGGAAAACAATACCTTTGAGGAAGCCAGGAACGCCATGGAACCTCTGGCCGACATTTTGTACAAAGTTTTACGGGGTAAGTAAAAATAACATTGAAATTTCAAAAAATTATTATATACTGGTAATAACACGTAAGAAAAGGAGGCAGGACATGAAGAACAAAAAACGTCTTACGGACAGAGAACTGACTATAATGAAAGCCATCTGGGACGTGGGTGACGGGGTTGGGACCGCGCAGATCGTGAAGAAGCTCTACGAGTGCTATGGGGAGAAGCTGACGCCCCAGGCAGTCGGTGTCTATATTGAAAAACTGGAAAGGAAGGGATTTATCCGCATCACGAAGCCGGGACATTACTATAAGGTATATGAACCCCTTCTGACAAAGGAAGAGTACATGCGGGAGGAGCTTCGTATCCTGGAAGAGTTCTGGGAGATCAGCCCCGCCCGGTACAGCCTCATGGCCTTGAGGAACGCGGAGAGCGCCGTCAGCAGAGAAGAGGCGCAGGAGCTGCGGGAGTTTTTGGACGGACTGGAATAGACAGCGGGAATTGAAAAAGCGTATGGAAGGGAGTGTCGCAAAATCATCAATAGCGGATGATTGAGCGGCACTTCCGCTCGTTACAGCTAAAAATCCGGTGTCTTCTCTGCTTT